>JALOTI010000136.1 GCA_025457985.1 Leptospira sp. | reverse complement strand
CGAGTCTGGGCAGGAAGCCCAGTCGAGCAGGAGCTGGGAAAACATGGAGCCCTGTTGGGAGAAGCCTTACGTCGGAAGATGTGAGGCTTTTTTTGTGTTGGGGGGGGTTATATTCTATCTACAACCTAAGAAACTGATACTTCATTCTCCATAACCAAAGCCCGAAAACTTATAGAGAATCCAGAAATTCGAGACAAAATAGCAATCGTAGATAGTTGAATGGCTTAAAGGCGACACTACTTTATTGTTAATTTTTATCTCTGCCTAAAAATTAAATTATTTTACCATCTAACATTAAATTGTTGATCCTACTGCCTTCCTGCAAAAAAGAAATCATAAAAAAACTCCTAAGAATAACAAGAATCCAAAACTGAATAAAAACAGACCCAAAATTCCTCCTGCAATCATGTCACCTATCCCAATTGGTGCTACAATGGGACGGTTGACATTTGGATTTTCTTGAGAATAGGCAATTTGTATTTTACTATTTATTTCTAAAGCATCGAAAAATTCTTTCGGAATCCCAATCCAAAGATTCTCACGGCCTGTTGCATCAGAGCCAGTATATTTGTTTTCTCCAAGGGTAAATTCATATTGAATATCATAAGACCGAATACCCTTTGAACTTCTATGCATTCGTTTGTTTGTGACAATGCCTTGCAGTTCTTTACTATTAGAAAGTTCCGTATACCGTATCACTTCAATAAGAGTTAGTGAAATCACAAACACACCAATGAGTATCAAAACGCATGGTCCAATCAGCATTCCAATGGATCGTTTTTTTGAAAGTTTTTGCATTCGACTATCTCCTTTCAAAAGCAAATTGGCTTCAATTTAGCAGCTTTTTAGTCTTTTTGTTTCTTGTTTGCTTTGAATTTTTTCACACCAAATAGAAATTAAAATAAATTTCCTTCGCTGAGGTTTATTTTATTCACCCATATAGGAAAGTCCTTCAAATTTTCTAGAAAACTTTGGCAATGCTTTGATCCATTGTTTTCGAAAAAATACTCTTTGAATCAATTCTTGGGAATCCGCTTAAGTAAATATTTTTAGATGAGTTTGTTATTTGAAGAGGGTCGGCTTAACTGCTATTAGGCGCGAAATCCTCTTACAAAAATATTTTTAATTTTTTTTATTTTGAAAGTAAAGAGTCCAATGAGTACTTACCACCACCATTCAGAATAAGTGTTACTGATATCGAAAGGAATAAGATAAAAAATTCAATCCCTTCACCCTTCTGGTTTCCAAACCAATTCATAAAGAAACCGTTTTCCCAGTGAACAAGAAACATCGCAAACAAAAGAATGATTCCCGTATAAAGCGCAAAAAATCGAGTTCCTATACCAAGTATTAAACCAATACCTCCGAAAAATTCACCCAATATCACCAAGAGAGCTATAATCCAAGGAAGTCCCATCGTCTTTGTGAAAAAATCCATTGTTCCCGAAAAACCATAACCACCAAATATTCCAAGTAACTTCTGAGCCCCATGCATCCAAATAACGCTGCCTAAAGCAATTCTCAAAACGAGACCTGACCAACTACCATCTGTACCTAAAATTCTTAAAATTGTTTCCATAGAAACCTCCATTTCGTTGACATGTCAACCATCAAGTTGAACTTCCTTGCTTATAGTTGACCTGTCAACTAAATTATGGATTTATTCCATTACGGATAAAAAAAAAGATAAGTCGGAGGGAATCGAAATTTGGAGAAACTGTTTGGTTTTTCAAAATTTCGATCAAACTTATAAAAATTAAGGTGTCTTCTCAATGTAAAAAGGATTATGATCTGAGATATCAAAATTAGATTGCCGATACGTAAGAAATATTGGATGAAAATCAATACGGAGAGTAAAAGTGGAAAATGAATTAGTTAAGAAATATTCTAATGAAGACATAACAGTTGTCTGGAAACCAAATGTTTGTATTCATTCCACAATCTGTTTTAAGGGATTACCAGGAGTATTCGATCGAAAAAGAAAACCCTGGATAATGATGGATCTAGGAACAACAGAAGAAATTATCTCACAAATTGAAAAATGTCCATCGGGAGCTCTTTCATACATTAAGAATTCAGATGTGAATGAGCTCGAAGAGGAAACGATACGCACACAAATGGAAATTTTACCAAACGGTCCTATCCTAATATATGGAACGATTCAAGTGAAAGATAAAGAGGGCCACAAAACATTAAAAAATAAAACAACAGCCTTTTGTCGTTGTGGCGAATCCAATAACAAACCATTTTGCGACGGCACCCATATTAAAAAGGAATTTATTGGATAAATAATAATTTTCATCGGAAATTACCATTTCCGTAAGTCCATAAACTTTTGAATAGATCCAATTTCCCGATCCCCCCAGATAGATTTTCTATTCACTGTGTATAGTTTTTCATACCCAACCCCGCATATGTTTTTCGAATCTCTCTCAATCCATAAACATACCCGATGACAAACGATTCGGTTTGCCAATCCGATAGGAATTCGTCATATTTGGGTAAGTTGGGATTGGGAAAACTCTTCTAGGCCCGAAATAATATGAAGAAACCTTTCTGGAATCAAGATACAGTCCAGAATTATCATAATAATCCCTTCTTTGGTAAGAAGTTTTATAGAGAACAAAATTTTGAAAGTAGTTATTATCTACGAAGGTACTGTAACCATAACCTGCTATATAGTAATCAAATGCATCTATTTCAGAATCAACTTTTACTTTGCTGGATTCAAACATCTCTCGGCCAGAGTTAAAATCGCCAACCACACAAGGTTCCATACGACTTGGTATTGGTCCATTTAAAAGCACTAAACATTCAGAATTGTATCCATACTTGATTGCAAATTTTTTCAGCCTAATCCGTTCCAACTGTTCTGGTGAAAGATCTGAAAGATCCTCTCCTCTCTCATTCCATGTTGTACAATTGAATGTTCCCAATATCAAAATCAAAGAAAATATAAGGTAACGCATGTTTGCACAATAACAGGGAAATCTGTACCTGCAAATATGAGGTTTCCACAATTGCGGAAATCACTTACATAATTTGAATTCCATACCGGCGGAAAAGATCCAAAATTTCCAAAAATACTTCAGAGGATTGATTCTTTAGTATCTTTAAAACAACAATGAGAGTTCGTTCGCTGTTTGTAACTTGTTTGAATGCAGAATAGAATGCGATTGTTTCCAGTGGATATCTGAGATGGGAACTCTTGGAATGATGCTTTCTAAATTCCTTCCAAAAATCGGACCGTTGCAATTGGACCCGTTCTTTCAGAAAGAGATACAGAAAGGGCAACTTTTCCTTTGGTTTCAGCGATTGCCAGATAGTTGCTACAGTCTGCCATTGGATTCGTTGGAAAAAGGGAATCCAGTTTCGTATATTTAGCATTCTTTTAAAGGTTTGGGTATTCGGGTTTAGGCAATTCAAAAATCTTCGGAAATGGCTCGAATCTAATGTCAAAGACCGAATTTCACCCATCAACCGAAGCATCACCCTCAGCCTAGTCGAATGGACTTGGAAAGAAAATACGACCATTCTTAGAAAGAGTTGACATCATTTCATCAAATGATGAAATGATGGTATGAATGCGGAAATTTGCGATTCTTCAGATCACGACCATAGCCCGCTTTCGCCCACCATCTATGGATCCCTAGCTTTGGAGCGGGCGGCCAGGCTTTTTCGGGCACTAGGAGACGAGGCGCGATTGTCTTTACTCGTTCGTCTGTCGCAAAGAGAGGCCTGCGTCACGGAAATCGCTGACGCAAGCGGTGAGGGGGCGTCCACAATCTCACAGCGTCTCAGACTTTTACGGAGCGAAGGCCTTGTAAAACGGAGAAGGGAAGGCAAACATTTGTTCTACTCGCTAGTCGACGATCATATTCAAAACCTTCTCGCAAATGCACTTGATCATTCCCAAGAAAACCACAGGAGAAACCTATGAACCACCACACCCACGAAAACCACTCCCATGTCCACGGACCAACTTGCGGACATAAGGCGATCCAACATGGAGACCATGTTGACTATCTACATGATGGTCATCTGCACAGAAGTCATGAGGGTCATTATGATGAATGTTCCATTTCCGTGGATTCAAAAAATCCAGCGACCTGCACTGAAGGACATATTTGTTCCGGTCATGAAGCGGGTCATGTCCATGGTCCAGGTTGTGGACACGAAGCAGTTCCCCACGGTGATCATGTGGATTATCTAGTGGATGGACACTTACACCACCAGCACAACGGACACTGCGATTCCCATGGACAATTAGCTCTTGCTTCCGTAGCGTGAAAGTACGTTAAACAGATGCTCAGGTAAAAAAGGCTTTTGTAGTAGTCCTAAAAAGCCTAAAGACTCGAGTCTTTCTCGATTGATATTTGTAGTATCTGCAGTTAGAGCAATAATTGGGATCTTGGAATCTAGTTCCAGGATCCTTTTTGTAGCTTCGTATCCATCCATTTCTGGCATTTGCAAATCCATGAATATAATGGAATACTTCTTTTCTTGAACTAAAGTAAGAGCTCCCAAACCACTTGTGGCAGTTTCAAATGGAATGTCCCATTTGGATAAAAATCGTGAGACAACTGATATATTTAGATCGTTATCATCGACTATTAAAACAGGTTTCTCATAGTGGAGAGATTTTTTTTCATCGATAGAAGAGTCTTCGGAAGTATGAGACGTTGGATCCACTTTGGAAAATGTCAGGTAAAAATAAAACTTAGTTCCTTCCCCTAACTTGGATTCGACATAAATATCTGAATCAAAATTATTTAATATTCGTTTTACGATCGAGAGTCCTAATCCAGTTCCCCCATACCTTCTTGTTATGCTGTTATCCGCCTGTTGAAATTGTTCAAAGATTGTATCTAAATTCTCTGGTGCAATTCCAATTCCAGTATCTATGATTTCAAAATGTAAAACGATTCTTACCTGATCTTCCTCTTTTCTAGATACATTTAGCTTAACAAATCCTTTGTCAGTAAACTTGATTGCGTTTGATACTAAATTGTATAGTAATTGAATCAGTTTTGTCTCATCTCCGAGTATAAGATTTGGTAGGTCTGATGCGATCGAAAACTCAAACGAGATTTGTTTTTCTTGGGTGATGTGAGTAAAACTACTGTGTATCTTATTCAGTAAGTTTCTTAAATCTATTGTTGTTATATCGATACTTACTTTACCAGCCTCCCATTTGTTAAACTCAAGAATATCGTTAATAATACTTAAAAGATTTTTCGAAGAAAACTGAATCAATTGGATCATTTCTTTTTGAGCCACCATTGAATCTTCTTCACTTAGGAGATTAGAAAACCCAATGATAGAATTTAGAGGAGTTCTTATTTCATGACTCATCGATGATAAAAAGAGACTACGGGCATGTGCTGCTCTTTCTGCATTGTCTTTTGCTTCTGCAAGTTGTACAATAGCCGCTTCTTTTTCTTCGATATTCAACTGCATGCCTACTTCCAGATCTCTGCTCACCTTCATGAAGACACTCATGATCAAAATTTGGCCAAGGCTTGAAAGTGCAAAATTCACCAAAAAAAGCGTATCTAAATTATCTATTGGCGATGTCTGAAATCGAATCAAATTATAATCACTAAGTTCAAGACCAATGATACCTGAAATAGAAAGCAAAAACCAGATACCGATCCAGATCCACTGTCTCGATTCGAACAAAAGAAAGTATAAGCTAGCAAGTGGGAAAAATAAAAGCACTGAACCAGAACCCTTTCCTTGAGTGCTGCTTATATTTATAATTGCGAAGTTGAATAAAATCAGAATGATCGTTTTTGCATAAAAATCTCTGCCAATCCCATTTAGATAATAGCAAAATAGAAATACCACCGCTACAATAAAACCGAAGTAGGAAAAGAACGTGTTCCCATAGAAAAAAATCATAAAGCAGGCATTGAAA
>JALOTI010000135.1 GCA_025457985.1 Leptospira sp. | reverse complement strand
TTTCTGATTGGTTGGATCTTTTTTTCTTTTGGAGTTTATTCTCTCTTAGTTCCAAAAAAATAAGAACCTTGTTTGGAGATAAGATTTCTAGAAATTAAGCCATCAGCAATAAGAAGAAGACCTTCGGCAGCTGCTTGTTTTTCTTCATCGGACATTTTTTGTTGGACAGTCATTAGTTCATGAATGTACTTACGACGTTTTACATCCAATACTCCCAACATGGAACCTGATATCTTCTCATCCATTTGAAAAAAGGCAAGAGCAAGGGTTTGAGGTGGAGTTTCCAAACATAAATAATAAAGAGCCAAGTTATCAAAATAAGAAAGTTGGCTCAATTTTGTAACATACTGTTCGCTTGATGACATATTATTAATTTTCTGACACTTCTTGAATTTTAGACTTTAAATAGGAAATAAGAAATCGTGAGTTGGGTGTTTCACCTGTGATTTGTTTTATCAAATCATTAACTTCATATAATTTGCCTTTTAAATGAATGTTTTCTCTTAGCCAATTCAGCAAACTCTTAAAATTTCCATCGACCGCAAATTCTTTTTTATAACCCGGATGGCTGGACTCAAATTTTTGAAAGAACTGGGAGGAATATATATTACCAAGTGTATACGTTGGAAAGTATCCAAAAGCCCCCATCGACCAGTGAATATCTTGTAAAACACCTTCGGCATCATTCTCTACATTGAGTTGCAGAAACTCTTTTATCTTAGAATTCCAGATTTCTGGTAAATCTACAACTTGTATTTTTCCGTTGATTAAATCTCTTTCGATTTCAAAACGCAAAATGATATGAAGATTATATGTTACTTGGTCCGCCTCAACTCTAATTTTCGATTTTTCCGTACTGTTGATGGATTTATAGAGTTTATCAAATGGTAATTCCGATTCCTTCATTTGAAAGTCAGATAACAGTATAGGATAAACAAATTCCCAAAACGACTTTGAACGACCAACTTGGTTTTCCCAAAGTCTACTTTGTGATTCATGAATTCCTAAACTCAAAAACTCGGTAATAGGATTTGGATAATCTGGCATCGCGGAAAGACCGGATTCATACAGTGAGTGACCAGTTTCATGTAACACCCCAAAGATGGAACTCAATGGATCTGTTTCCGAGTACCGTGTAGTAATCCGTTTATCTCCCTTTCCCAAACTTGTAGAAAAAGGATGACTACTTACATCTAGTCTTGATTCGTTTTCAGTAAGGCCGAGAATTGCAGGAAGTCGTTTACAGAATTTTTCTTGAAAGGATATCGGAACGGGCTTTGAAAAAGCTGATTCAAACTTAGGTGCATCTTTTACAATTGGAATGAGCGATGTTTTTAAATCGGTAAACAGGGTTTGAATTGACTCTGCCCTGGCTCCTTTTTCATAACTATCCAAAAGTGCATCATAAGGTTCAGTCGTATAACCAAAGTAATCTGCCTGTTTTCGAGACAAAGTTACCAATTTATCTAATGTTTTGGAAAACTTATTAAAATCTTTTTCTTTTTTAGCCGAGGCCCACTCAGCATGCGCCAGGTTGGTGAGTTCGGCAAATTCAGCTACAAAACTTGCTGGCAGCTTTGCTGCTTTCTCTCGGTCTTCCTGAAGGATTTCCAGTTCCCTTTTGCACAAACTCTGATTTTCAGCAGGAAGTTCAGCAATTGCCTTTTTTGCTGCCTCAATTTCCGATTGGAAGGAAGCTGAGGTCATCCACTCATGCGTCAATTCGCTCACTGCCGCAATTTGCTGTGCCCTTCCGACACGACCGTCGGGCGGCATCATAACTTCAGAATCCCAATGGAGAATCGAAGTGATGTCTTGGAAGAGCTTAATCTTGCGAAATTGTTTTCTATAGGATTCGATTGCTTGAGGCAGTGCCATGATCCTATTTTCCGTAAGGGTCGCATTCGGGAACCAAAAATCATTGACCCACGACCCCAGCCAAAAACTATGTATTTACCAATTGCGGGTGTGGTGTAACGGTAGCACAGCAGCCTTCCAAGCTTCTGGCGAGGGTTCGAGTCCCTTCGCCCGCAACGATTTCCTTTACAAACTTTCAAACATTTGCAGTGGTTAGATTGACTCGAACAGTGGCGCGAGCTGGAACGGGAGTGACCCATAGGGAACGACTGTTACAGCAAGAATGCCTGGAGGGCATTCGTCGAGCGACGCCGTGCCTCGGAGCGGTGTGAGGACAGGATGTCCGAACAGCGGAGAGGTCGAGTCCCTTCGCCCACAGCCACAGTGACCCATAGGGAACGAGGCCCCTTTTTAACGACCCTTCAAAAATTGGTATTCGACAGGAATCTCATATCCCTGGAATTGATTCGTAAATCCGAATATAATATAAAACGAGAACAAAAGACCGACACCTAAAATGAAATGGGATTGAATCAAGGGAGAAACGCCTAAAACGTAGGCTTGCATCTTTTGATTGTGAATCGAAGCTAGGTGACCAAAAAAAGAAACGATAGCCAAAAAATAGTAAGGAATAAAAAAGATATTCCAAGGAAAGAGATTCAAACCAGCAATTCCGAAGAAAAAATTCGTATCCAAATCAAGAATCCATCTTCCAACAAAAATTGCTCCCAAATGATTTAAAAAAAAGAAAGAAAGATATAGGCCAGACCAAATTTGAATTTTTTCGTAGAAAGTTTTTTGGTATTTTCTTCTTATTAAAAACAATCGAACTCCTGTATAAATTTGAACTGCTATAGATAAAACAAGAATGGATTCAAAAATAATATTTCGATATAAAATCCTCAAATCACTCATCTTTTGAATATGAACGTTGCTTCCAAAAATCCCAAATGAATGGTTCCAGAGATGGAGACTAACAAAAAAGAAAAGAAAGATTGCCGAAGTATAATGGATTCTTTTTAGATTCATAATTCCCTTTCATAACTCAATCGAGTTTGTAAGAAATACCCTAAGTATAGGGAATTTTGAATCGAACTCTATGTCCAGATGATTAAGAAATTATACACAAATTTAGTGAAAATCCAATTTGGTAACTACATCGTACAATGGTTCATTCATTTCAGGATCGATAATGTATATGATTCTCTGTGTACTTGAAGTTTGACCTGCCAAATCAATCACGGCTCGACGTTTGTCCATTCGTATCTCATTGATATCAAAATCAGCAATACGATACTTAATGCCTTTCTTAAATAATGGTTTAATCGTACATAATCTTTGAATTTTGGGTCGTGTCTGGAAACGATCAACTTCCAATATTTTGCATATATCAAAATGAGCCTGTTTTTCCGAATCAATCGATGCAGTTATAACATAATCTCCGTTATTGATTATATTTTCGTTATTGGTTAAACTAGCTCCAACATAATCAAGGAGATGGCGAATATTCTTATTGCTATAAGAAAAAAATGAATCGTTTACAATCATTTTCAGCGCTGTTGCCGAACTGAATGCTGGACGCCAAGGTTGGTTCGTTGTCAAACTTGCATATTCACTCGCAAGGGATAGAATTGCAATATCCTCTTCAAAGTTTACTGAATTTACATTTGATTCTTGAATTCGAAGTTGAGCATCGATATCAGCGACGATCATTTTTTTGGAAGGATCTTTGATAAATTTATCTCGGACTAACATTAATTTATTAAAAACTGTTTTGTTATCCGGGAAATTATTGTTAATCGAATTTCCTCTAAAAGGACGGTGATGATTTAATACAAGTGTTCTGATTTCTTGAGTGATTTCAGGTGCGGCAAGAGTCATCAAATAACTTATAATCGGATGCTGTTGGATTGCTAGATATTCCTCTTTGGATAGGTTCGGTTTATCAGGAACTACTAATTTTGAATATCCTATATCCGCTAAAAAGCTAGCAGTCATGACAGAAAGATGATCTTTTTTGTTAGGCTTATTATCCTCACCGACACCTATCTTTTTGGTTCGAACTTTCATTCCCATAGCAACGATTGTTCGTTTTGTCATTAGTTCCGATTCAACAGGAACGCCAGCATACTTCAAAATTTCCAAAATATTAAACAATCCATATTCAAAATCAGGATTGTTTGTAAAATCATCCAAAACCTTCCCAATCGATTTGTGAACACGAATGGCATGATCAGAATTGAATGCCTCTTTTTTTAACTCGGAAATCAAAGCTTCCGTTTGTTTTGCAAATTCTACTGTTTTTTCAGGATCAAAAAGTTTTGTTTGGCGAGGATCGGCAACTTCGCCAGAGGAGACCTTTAAATTTTTGCTCTCCGAAGCTAAATAATATGCACCCTGCAATTCAAATTTTAAAAGTTTTCCAAAATCTTCTTCCGTGGGATTCTTTTTTTTGGACATGATGAGCTTTCCGTTTCGATCATAAAGATCGAGCGGAATTTGTTTGTTCTTGCGGTAACTGCTGAGCAACTCATCATTAAATTCAAACTTTGCAAGTTGGTCAGGGGGAATTAAAGGAGTATCACTCAAAATTTACAATCCGATTGGGCATGATTATCTACAGTTATGAGACGAGAAAAAATGACTCACTACGACACCTGGCTTATATTTTTTGGACGGAGCGCGTATGAAAAGTCAATTTTTCCGATTTGAGAATAGCGAACGATCTACTTACACCCGAGTTTCCTTCCATTTGCCTTTGGTAAAGAGCCACAGAGTGAATAGTCCTACGGAAGTTTCAGTCGCCATCATAGACCAAAAAACACCCTCATAGCCGAGATTCAAAACCTTTCCCATGGTGTATGCCAACGGAATTTGGATAATCCAAAAAAAGACCAAATTGATCTTAGTCGGCGTCATGGTATCCCCAGAACCATTAAATGCCTGCGATGCGGACATCCACCATGCATAGACAAAATAAGAATAGGAAACGATGGTAAGCCATTTTCCTCCAATTTCGATCACTTTTGGATCGGAAGAAAAGAGAGATACCAACGTTTCCGCCATAAGAAAGTATACGATAGAGACCAAAATTAAATATCCCATATTGCAGTAGCCCGTGAACCAAACCGATTGCTCAGCACGATCTGGCTTACCTGCACCCAAGTTTTGTCCGACTAATGTCGCAACAGCATTGGACATACCCCAAGATGGCATCATGGTAAACATCATCACACGAAGGGCAATGGTTGCCCCCGCGACCGTCTGACTTCCAAATTCGGCAAGAATTCGCATAATGAAAATCCAAGAAGTCATCGCAACAATCATCTGTCCGATTCCACCTAACGATGTTTTGAGTATACCTGCAATCGTATCCCATTCAACTTTCAAATGTGAAGAAAGGACACGGATATGTTTCCCTCCATTGAAAAGAAGGTAAAATTGAAACAATACTCCAATCCCTCGACCTACTGTAGTTGCTATTGCCGCTCCGGTAATTCCTAAGGCAGGTATTGGACCGAACCCAAAAATTAGGATAGGATCAAGTATGATATTCAATCCATTGGCTATCCATAACACTTTCATTGCAATTGCCGCATCACCTGCACCGCGAAAAACTGCGTTAATCATAAAGAGTAAGGTAATAACAACATTTCCACCTAACATCCATTGCATATATGGATATCCTTCTGTCAAAACCCACTCATCAGCTCCCATTAAGGTCAATAATTCTTTTGAAAAGAAGATACCAGCAATGGCAAAAGGAATGGATGCAAAAATGGCAATAAGAATGGCTTGTACAGCGGAAGTTCCTGCTTTTTCCTTTTCCTTTTCACCTATTCTTCTTGCGATAATGGCTGTTACAGAAAAGGTGAGACCCATTGCTATCGAATACAATAAAAAAAGATAAGTTTCCGTGAGTCCAACTGTTGCCACTGCTGAGGCACCCAGCTTACCAACGAAGTAAATGTCTACGACAGCAAAAACAGATTCTAATACCAATTCTAAAACCATGGGAACAGAAAGTAGGAAGATCGCCTTTCTCATGCTAACTTCTGTATAAT
>JALOTI010000134.1 GCA_025457985.1 Leptospira sp. | reverse complement strand
TAAAGTTTTAAAAAAAAGTTTGGTCTTAGTCATTCCATAAAATTGAACTTTTGGCGTGTTTGTCCAAAAGTTTACCTTTACGGATTCTATAAATTCAATTTCTTCCGACAGATATTCTTCGCCTGATTCACGATATGTGAAAATAGATCCTTCTTCATAATAAATGTTTCGAGCAAATTGTTTGTAGAGTTCTGCCTCAATTACCGAAACTAGATCCTCTCCTTCTGGTGGTTTTAGAACAGGACCATTTATAATTTCTTTGAATTTATTTTTTGAAATTGATTTTTGAATTACAGCAAGGACGGGCTTAGAAAGTTTAGGGATAGAATATTTGATAATCCTTTCATCCAAAGACTTTAATATATTTTGTAAGAATGGTCCATGAATCAACGGAATGATTTCAGCATTAAACATACGTTTACTTAAAAACTTAGCAAAATCAGGTTCAAAACGGAAAAGGTTTGCGATTATTTTCTGTTCTTCTTCTGGTGTTCCCGAGTATAGGATTTTTACCAATTTAAAAAGATAGGTTTTGGAATCACGATCTACATAAAGGTTTTCAATCTGTTCATTTACCTGATTCTCTGAAAATTCTGGATGAACAAAATCGCGTAGCGAAAGATATTTGGCCGATAGAAACTTATCACGTTTCGATCTAAATAAAGTAGTCTTCTGATTATTTATTCCGCCAATCTGAATTTCTTCTTTTGATTCTAATATCAAACAGAATGGAACTTCCTCTGAAATGGTTATAGGCATTTGATGTATGATCTGGTTTTCAACACTTCTGTTACCTCTTGCAAGTTCTTTCAGCTCTAGAGGCAAAGGCAATTTTTGAGAGGAGGAGAGTTGTGATTTAAAAAATCCGATGTACGGGTAGGTAAAATGCGCCTTAGATGGATAGGATACTCGATTGTACTGTAAATTATAAAGAAATCTCGGAACAAGAAACGGATCTCTGAGTATACTTGGAAGTTCTGAAATTTTTTTTAGTTTATAATCATAGTAAGGTGAGATTTCCGATTGGAACCGAGCAATGGAGTTCTCATCAGACAAAAAATAAAAATAGTTTTTTCCAACTACAAAGATCAAAGATTCTGTTTTTTAAGTTTTTTCTGAATGCGAATTCGGAATCGTTCCCAATGGTAATCTTTTTTTAGATCCTCTAATTCGTCTTCAATTCCAAATCTCATAAAATCATAGATTTCTGATTTTTCCATTCCAACTACAATCATTAGGTCCTGAATCACGCGGTCTAGCCTACGAGCGTCACGGTCGCTTAACGAAAACGTTTCTAAGAGTTGTTTTTCAAATTCCGTCAGTTGGATCAAGGTCTTCCTAAAATGCTGCCACTAAAATGGTCTCTATCTCATTTTTTGGAAGTTCTCTAGGAAGACAATCTAGAAAAGGGTAGGTGGCTGCCAGTGTTGCAATTCCTGGAAGGTCTATCTTTTTGACCTCATACTCAGAAAGTCTTTGAGGAATTCTAAGCTCTAAGTATATTTTACGAATTCCTTCTACAGCTTTGATTGCAGCCTCAATCACGGATATGTTTGTGACATCTTCGTCGAGAGCTCTAGCGATCATCACATACTTACCTGCAGAGGAGGTAAGGTTGTATTCCATAACATGGGGAAGTAAAATCGACATACTTTGAAAGATATCTAAAGAAGTCACCGTTGTGACCGCCAAAGAAAGCGCATAACAAAGTCCAAGACTGCTTGTGGACTGGGCTATTCCAGCAAGAAGGCTGGCAGCATAAATCGAGTTTTTGGGGCCTAAGTTTCTAGGTTCACGAATAGCAGGGATAATGTTTTTGGAAATGAGTTCTATGGCTCGCAGGGCAGTGCTTGAGGTAATTTCATTGGCATATTTGGAAAGAATACTATCCACCGCCGCAGACAGAATAGAAATTCCAGTCTTTGCTGTCTCCGTACTAGACATACTGGCACCAATTTTTGGATCAGATACGATTAGTTCTGGAAATAACCATTCATGAGCATAATACTTTCGATTTTTATCACGATCATCTACAATAGAAAAAAATGGTGAACATTCATTTCCAAGTAAAGGTTTGGTGGGAACTATGATAAGAGGGAGCCCCTTTTTCTTTGGCTGTTTTTTGCCTAACAGTAAGTCTTCACAAAACAAATCATTGGTGGCAAGTATGGATGCTGCTTTGCCCGCATTTGCTGATTCAAAGGAGCCGTATGCAACGATACAATCAGCATTTGAAATCCTTAAAAAATGTGCGGCTGAATCAATATCTTTAAAATGAGCTTTGTCTACAATGTCATCATAAATGATGACTCCTTCGGAATGTTTTTCTAAACTAGTTTTTATGATAGAAAGCTCTTCCGCGTTTTCTAACTCTTTTTGGGTGGAGAGAAGAACAACTCGAGATCCAATATTTTTTACAAAAGATCCCAGCTTATAGCCACAATCGATCTCAAAGTGGATTTTAGGAGAGAATTGAAAATTGATCCATTCGGGGAGTACTGGCACAGATATCCCCTAATTAATGTTTGTTTGGTGGCAAGACATCCTCATTGAGGACAACAAAAAAGGACCCCTCACCCCTGTCCTAACTACTGTTGGCCTAAAAAGGAAGATGCAACTTGGTCAGAGATTTTTTCTAACATCTCTTGTGAGAGGTTATCATAGTCTCCGTTCTTCAATCGTTCTTTTACTGCTTTTATTTTTTCAGATCTATCCTCTTCAGGAGGTGCTTGAACGATTTGTTTTGCTATCTGCTTTACTTCCGCTTGTAATTTTGCTTCTGAAGCAATCTTTTTTGCTGCATCAGAAATGGAAATTGTATCAACCGGACCCTGTGTTTCTGAAACAGAAGGATTGGACGTTTTTTTAGGTTCGTAACCGTAACCACCAACTCTTCCTACTTTATCGATATTCATAATTTTAGTCCTCTTACTATCTTAGGTATCGGAGGAATCCGAAAATCCCTTAAGTGTTTTTTTTCTGTGATTGATAAGAAAAACAAATTCCCCTTTTGAATTGGGAGGGTTTTTCTCCAAATCCCCAGGATTTTCGTAGTATAAGATCTCTTCATAACCCTTTGTGAGTTCCCTGCCAACCAATAACTCCGAATTCGGAAATATCTCTTGGAGGAGGGGGTAGAGTCGACCTAATTTATGGACCGATTCGTAAAAAACGATCAGCCCTTCTATCTCCCTTGCCTTCTCTAATTCTCGGCGTTTTTTGGACGGTTTTTCACTCAAGAATCCTAAAAAAAATGTAGGATTCACTTGAAAACCGGAAACGGAGAGGAGGGCAGTCAGTGCAGAGGCACCAGGAATCGGGATGATATCAAATCCCTTCTGCCGTGAGACTCGTACAAAGCCGGAACCTGGATCCGAGATACCCGGTGTTCCCGCATCGGAAACGACAGCCACCGATTTTCCCAATTGTAGTTCTTTCAGAATCGATTCATAAGGCGATTCCGAATTGTCCTTATAGAGTGCAAGGGTCGGGGTAGAAATTTGCAGTTTGTGGAAAAGAGATCGAGTTTCTTTAGTAGATTCGCAGAGAACAAGATCTACTGATTTTAGAACTTCTAAGGCGCGCAGTGTTATATCTCCCAAATTGCCTATGGGAGTGGCAACAACATAGACCTTGCCTGGTTCTTGTTTACGGACCAACGAACTGGCATCCTGGAGGTCTGGAACCTGCCGGACAAGTACACCCGTTTTGCTCACGAGCGGGGAACAAACAGGGATTGCATGCGGTTCCGACTGGACAAAGAGATCGATTCGAACAGGATGCATTGGCACAGAATTCTGTATTGCACCCAACTCCAACCCCGCATGCATCCTTAATGGCTATCAGGCCCGTATTCGCACAGGAGGATACCGGTGTGGATGGGTTCGAAATCAAACCACCTGTGAGTGCGGATCGAAGTGTAAATGTGTAGAGTTGGCATTTCTGAAAAAATTCCGCCCCAGGAGGAGGTACGGAAAAACGAATCCTTCTTGAGATCAGTTTCGTAGATTCTGTCGATGCCTCCAAAGGTAGGTGTGGGAAGCTAGGTTGGACACCGTCCTCCAACCATTCTCCTTGGATGGTCTGAATCACTCCAGGAGTTGCTGTGGTGACGTAGAGATTGTAACCAACAAACTGTGGTTCTCTGTTTGTTACAAAGTAGCGGAGTAAAAATTCAGGTCTTGGTTCTGCGGTAAAATTCAAAAGGTCCGTTTCAAAATTGTCAGTGATATTGCTATTGAGTGAAACAACGGAAAGGATTTGTGGGACTGCTGGGGGAATGAGAAAAATAAATGGAGCAACTGGAGTATCCGTGTTCGTCCCGCATCGAAAAAAAGAAAGAAAACTGAGAACAACTAGAAAGACTGGCTTTAAAAGGGAATTGCGGGACATTTTTCTTCTCGCCTTCCAAGTTTCTAGGAATTCAATCTATGGGAATCCAAAAAAAATTACTATTTCTATCTCTTTCCGTTCTTGCCCTTCTCTTTCTAACAATTCTGTTTTCTGGTGATAGTGAGGAAACAGAACGAAGGAAAAAGGAAAAATCTAAAAATGCATTAGCTCTTTTTGGTGGCGGAGACGGCACTCCAAAAGGAACCAATCGTTTGGGTGTAAGAACGGAGGACGCAAGTTCCATATTTGATTCTGACTACTACAAAGCGGGTGGAATGAGATATGAGGATGAGGTTGCTAGTGCTGATGGCAAAAATGATGGGGAGATACCAATCAACCCTCAAACAGGAAAACCCTATCCGCCAGAAGCTATGGAGTCTTTTGATGAACTGAGAGAACAGTTCCCTGACAACGATTTGATTCCGAAACGTTTGACTCCAGAAGTAAAACAAAAACAAGAAGAGTTCAATCAAAAGTTTGCTCGTGCTAGTAATGCGGTTTTTGGTGGGACTGCTGCTGCTACGGATGTTTCTTTCTACTACAATCATGTCATGAAGCAGGGAAAGGACCGCTTAGAGATCATCAACTATTTGATCGAATCCCAAGGTGGAGACGATCCTGAAATGGATAAAAAGTTCGATGAGATATTAAAAAATATCAAATACCAAAATGAGCAAATAGAAAAGGAAGCAAACGCTGCCTATCAAAAAGCAGGTTTGCCACCGATCCGCTAAGACTCATTGGATAGGATCGGAAATCTGTAACTCGATTTGGGATCAATTCCATATTCATCTAGATGAAATCCTGGTGGTAACCTCTCTCGTTTCCACTGGGCACTCATAAAAAGCTTTTTAAACCTATCGACTTTTGAAAGTATGGACGACTCGGATTCCTTTGGGAATGCCTCGCGTAATCGCTGTTTGGTCTCGTTTTCAGAAAGTCCATAGTGGACGATACATTCTTCGATTTTTTGGAGGATGGGATAAGGCATAAGATCTTTTTCGTCTTCTTGATGTTCCGAAAGTGGGCGTAGTTCTGCTGTTGGTTTAGTCTCTCGTAAGAGTCGAATCGATTCCTTGGGTGTGATAAACCGATTATTACCGGATTGAATGTCATCTAAAAATTCTAACAAAAACTCTTTACTAACACCAGAGATAGGACAAACCGAACCTGATGAATCACCATCCATAGTCGTATAGCCGACGCTAGCCTCACTTCTGTTCCCCGTTGAAATGAGTAAATGTCCATTCAAATTGGCAAGTAGCCAAACGAGAGGGGATCGAACCCGTGCTTGGATATTTTGCAGAGCTAGATCGTCCGTTTTCCAGTCTAGTTTTCGTTGGATTGTGTTTTCAATTAAATCCACGGAGGTTTTCACTGCATTGTCAATAGAAATGGAATGGTGGGGAACCTGAAGTTCCTCTGAGAGAAGCGCCGCAATTTGTTCTGTAATCTTTGAGTTGTTGACGGTCTTTTGATAGATTGTTACTAGAAGATTTTTTTCATCAATTCCCATTTCAGAAAAACAAGTTGCACCACGTTCTAATTTCGCCTGATTT
>JALOTI010000133.1 GCA_025457985.1 Leptospira sp. | reverse complement strand
GAATACGAGCCTTCCTAAATTGTTGGGGGCCCCCCAAATCGGAGAACCGAAACGAAACTCAGGTCCATGTGGGGACCGTCTTGATTGAAAGAAGATATAAACACCCGGTTTCCAAGCCCAAGAACCCAAATTGGAAATGTTTTTGTCCCAAACTAGGAACTGGAGACGGTTTTGGGTCAAAAACGGTCTTTCTTTCAAAATTTCTACCATGGCTTTTTTTTAGTATCGACGGATGGGCCTTTTTCTTCCATCTCATTTCTAAATGAAATTGATAACATTGAACTGCAACGGGGTTCGTTCCGCTCTTTCCAAGGGACTTCTGACATACATTCGTCATGAAAATCCTGATATTATTTGTTTCCAAGAGACCAAGGCCCCCCTTCCTGAAATCCAAAGGAAAGAATTTTATGAACTGGGATACGAGATATTTGCAAGTCTTGCCGAAAAACCAGGTTACAGTGGATGTGCTGTACTTTCTAAACTAAAGCCAAAAAAAGTAGAACCAGGTTTTGGTGGAGGGATTTTCAGTTCTGAAGGAAGATCTGTTTTAGTAGAGTATAATAATTTTATATTATGGAATTTGTATTTTCCGTCAGGAACTTCAGGTGATGAAAGGCAAGAGGTCAAATACCAATTTTTAGATGATTTTTTAGTTCTTACGGAAGCATTAAAAAAGAAAAAAAAGACCATACTTATTTGCGGAGACGTAAATATTGCTCATACAGAAAAAGACATCCACAACCCCAAAGGAAATGAAAAGAACAGTGGATTTTTACCAAGGGAAAGGGAATGGATGACTCAGTTTTTGGAAACGGGATTTGCGGATCTATTTCGAACTCACTACCCTGAAAAAAAAGACGTTTATTCTTGGTGGACGTATCGGTTCCAAGCACGGAAACAAAACAAAGGTTGGCGGATTGATTATTTTTTCTCGGACAAAAAATCTGTAAAATACCTGAACGATATTTATATCTCGACTGAACCTGTACTTTCCGACCATGCCCCCGTAGTTGTCCAAATTCAAATCACTTGACATTCGTATAAAAGACAGTATCACTCTCGTATGAATTTTAAATGGCTTTCTATATTTTTTTTATTACAATTCCAATGTTCCGTTTTGGGCGTTTTGCAAGATAAAATTCCGACCCCCGAATTTGATTTTAAATCGCTTTCCATCAAGGAAATCAGTTTTACAGATATCACCTTAAAATTAGAAACTTCTGTAACCAACCCCTATCCTGTAGCTTTGGCTAGCTCTTTGCTAGACATGGATTTAAAAGTTGAGGGTTTGAACCTTAGCCATATAAAAACCGACCTGGGAGCTATTGAACCCAAAAAAACTAAAACACTTCCTTTGGATGTAAAATTTAAATACAGTGATCTTTTGAATCTCTATAAAAAATTTCCAGACAAACAATTTTTGGAACTGAGTTGCGAAGGAGATATGAAGGTTCCTATTCCGAAAGAATGGCAAATTTTGGGAAAAGATTCGATTTCCATTCCGTTTACCAAAAAAAGAGAAATCCCGGCTGTTATGCCAAATGTGGAAATTAAAAACTTCAATATTCTAATGCCCTCCAAGGAGGATATCTTAAGTTCATCCAATTCAACAACGGTTACTACGCAAGCGCTGAATTTTCTTGATGGACTTTTAGGTGGAAAAGGAAAAAAACCAAGTGCGACCTCGGCAACACAAGCAGGACTTTCAGGACTCAACCTCCCACTCAAAACTGAATTCGATTTTGAATTTTCAAATCAGGCTGCCGCAAATCTTCTGTTAAGTGGCTTAGGTTATGAGCTCAAACTTGCGGGAGAAAATTTTCTCTCAGGTAGTCCAAAGGAAATTATCAATTCAGGAAAAACATCCACTGCCAGAGTATCTACCACATTTCCACTTGCAAACATAAGTTCTTCCCTCTACAAAACAATACAAACCAGGTCCGCTAATTTTGACCTGAAAGGGAATTCACAAGTGGAGCTAAAAGAACTGCAAGAAAAGATTCCTTTTTTATATGAAAAGAAAGGAAACTTCCGCTGGTAGAATTACTTTTTTTTCTGTAACATCTGTTTGACTTCTTCCCGTGTTTTATTCGGGTAGAGTCGAACCTGGTAGCTGATTATGAACTTGGTCACAAGAGGAGTGCCGTCTTTGGAAAGGTGTTCATAGTTCCATCGGCTTGCATCATTCTGAATGATCTTGGCTATATCGTTGATCCTGGGAACCCTTCGATCAAAACTTATGGCTTCCAGTTTCCCCGTCACAGAATTGAGTCCTACAGAAACATATCCATCATCGACAAAACTTAAAAGATCATATCGTTTCAATTCTTCCTTGGAGAGTTCATCGCCACCAAAATCCACCTTCCTTCGGATTTTATCCGAACTGCGGATTTGTCGGACACGGTATTCGTCAGAAGCAATATAGACACGAAATAGTTCGTTCGGTTGTTCACTCTTCTTTTGAAAAAAAGGAAGGTCTCCCGTATGGTTTACGACCTCTTCTCCTTTCTCATTCCACATGACCTCTCCCTCTCCACCAGGAGGCGGAAGGAGAGAACCGATTTTTGATTCGGGAACGACGGTTTCAGTGGACTCCACTGTTGTTTCGGCAGATTTGCAATGAAACTGAAAGAGGACAAAAAGAACGAGTGAGACAAAAACCTGTGATTTCATGTACGCTCACAAGTCTTTGTCCAATTCCCTAGATGGCAAGAATTTTAATCAAAGCTACGTTACGGTTAGAAATTTTAAAAAGATTGTGGCAAGTCCTAAAAAGAAAAAGAAACCACATACGTCCGTGGTAGCAGTAACGAAGATGCTGGATGCAATCGCAGGATCAATCCGAATCCATTTTAAAAAGATGGGAACGAGTGAACCAACAAGTGAAGCAACAATCATATTTACAAACATGGCTGCACCTACCACGGCTCCCAAAACAAAACTACCTTTTACAAGAAAGATCATTCCTCCCGTGACACATCCAAGAACCAATCCATTCAAACATCCAATCGTTGCTTCCTTTCGAACCGCCTCCCACCAGTTGGAAAAAGATAGGTCACCTGTAGCAATATTTCGTATGACAACAGTTACTGACTGAGTACCTGCATTTCCACCTAAACCTGCGACTATTGGCATTAAGGTTGCAAGAACCACGATTTTGGAAATGGTATCCTCAAAAAAGGCAACCACAGTTGAAGAAACAAAAGCTGTGATGAGATTTACATTGAGCCAAATGATCCGTCGTTTGACGGATTGAAGGATGGGTGTTGAAAGTCTTTCATCCTCACTAACCCCCGCCATACGTAAAATGTCCTCAGAGGCCTCTTCTTCCACAACCTCGAGAACATCGTCGACGGTAATCCGGCCAATGATGCGACCAAGATCATCTACGACTGCTGCACTCACAAGATCGTACTTTTTGAATGTATTAGCGACTTCTTCTTGGTCAATATCGTAATGGAAGCTGAATACAGAAAAGTTGGTTATCTTAGAAATCTTAGTATTGATAGGCGTAAGAAAGAGATCTTTTAAGGGAATAAAACCTTTTAGTACTTTTTCCTCATCTGTAACATAAACTTGGTAGATATCCTCTATCTCACGGGCTTTTTTTCTAACATTGATGATTCCCGTACGCACATTATCCGAGAGACTCACGGTTGCAAAATCTTTGGACATAAGTCGGCCGGCTGAGTATTCTCGAAAACCAAGTTGAGATCTGATCTCCACACTATCCGACTTACTAAGTTTCGAGAGCACTAACTCTCGTTTGTCTGTATCTAAATTAGAAAGAATATACGTTGTTTCATCTGTCTCAATCTGTTTGAGT
This sequence comes from Leptospira sp., assembly GCA_025457985.1. Taxonomy (GTDB): domain Bacteria; phylum Spirochaetota; class Leptospiria; order Leptospirales; family Leptospiraceae; genus Leptospira_A. The sequence goes on along the minus strand of JALOTI010000133.1, from coordinate 2,131 downwards.
GAAAGGGAAATCTCTTCTACACTAAGCTCTGTAAGAAAGAAGGTTAAGGTCTCCTCATCCATCTTTACAAGAGAGTAAGCTTGGTCTTCTGGAGATAAGAGACGGAAAAGATAGAGCTCCTCATCTTCTTTAAGATCACGAAATAGAGTGACAAGGTCAGCGGGGTGCGCACCAGCCAACATCTGCTTTAGATCCTTGGTATGGTTCTCTGCAATTTTTGTTTGAATAGCGGAAACAAAGGACTCGTAGAATTCGCTTTCTTTGTCTATTTTTGTGCGGAAATCAGATTCCTTTTTTCTATCTTCTTCCATAAATCAGTAGATTCCCGAAATTAACAATTGACGTTTATGTCCCATAGAACATAGGCTAGAACCTATGCCAAACCTAGTTCGAAATTTTCATAGGATTCTTTTTCTCCTACTTGTTTTTTCTAATTGTGTCCTGTTTGAACCAAAAATTAGCACCGTTCCAGACGCGTATGTCCGTGAAGAGGTAATGAATGAAGAACAAAAGGCAGCAACCAAAGTCCTCAAACAAAAAGTAATCCAACTTAAAAACGAAGTTACGCAACAACGAAAACTGAATTCTTTAACAAACCAATCCATCCAAATTTCCAAATCTAAGGTCGCAAAACATGCGGCATACCGTGATCTTTCCCGGGACAAAGAAAAGTATTTCTTACTCAAAGACGATCCTAACCAAGCCAAACGCTACCTCGAGGATTCCCAGAACCACGAAATGGAAAGGGCTAAAGAAGAAACACGCATGAATGTTTGGATCCAAAAAGAAAAGGAAGACACGGCATTTTTAGAAGCAAAGGAAGCGGCGCTTGCAGAAACCATTGCCGAGTTAGAACTTGTAAGAGCGGAAATTGCAGTAAAATTTCAAGAATCCCAAGGCAAAACACCTGAGGACAAAGATTATATTAAAAAAGAAGAATACGAAGCTCAATATGCAGATAGAAAATCAGAGGCAAGGCGTAAGGTATCGGATTTGGAACGAATTCGGACCGAAGCACCAAAACTTCCTAAAGTTAATTTAGAGGATAGTTTTTATGAAGGAAAGTAAATTCAAAATAGTCCAACAAAGGTTTGTATCTTGTTTACTCGTTAGTTTGTTATTTTCTGGAAATCTTTCTGCTGACTGGATCTATTTTCCCGTGGAATACAATCAACTCTACAAGGAAAAGTATGCTCTAGAATTAGAACTTCAGGATATTCGCAAACAGCATGCAAATGAAATAGCAAAATTAGAGGATGAAAAAAAAGAACTCAGTTCCAAAATTAGAAACCTAACAGAAGATTACGAACTAGAGAAACGAAACAGAGTTCGGGACCAAAACGAATCGTCCGACACGATCCGAGATTTAGAAATGAGACTCAGATCCCTGGAAAAAAAAGGGAGTGATAAAGAAAAAACTTTAGCCGAAGAAGCAAGAAAACGAGAAGATCGAGACAAAGCGGAAATTGAATCTTTACGAAAGAAATTGGAAGAAAACGAAAGGGCGTGTTTGCAACGAGAACAAAAGTTAAGAGAAGCCCATGATCAAAAAGTTGCTGAACTAAACGAACGCATTCGCCTATTGGAAGAGGAACTATCGAATCTAAGGCAACTCACTAAAAATCAAAAAAAAGAACTAGAACGTTTGAGTGATCAAGCAAAAGAGTTAGAAGAAAAACTGTCGAAGGAAATTGATTCAGGTCAAATCCGATTGAAACGATTTCATAATAAACTAATAATCAATATTGATGATAAACTCTCTTTTGACAGCGGAAGCTCAGAACTGAAAGCCCAGATCCTACCTGGTTTGGATAAAATTAGGGACATTCTTGCCTCTTACCCAGAAAATTACATAGTGGTTGAAGGGCACACTGATAATGTACCGATTAAAACAAAATTTCGAAATAACTGGCAATTGGCAAGCGAACGCGCATTATCTGTGTTAGAATATCTACTACAGAACAAAAATCTAAACCCAAAGAATTTTTCAAGCGCCGGATATGGTGAATTCCAGCCAATAGTTCCGAATTCTACAAAAGAAAACAAAGCTGCTGTTCAGAGAGCGTGCTGGACAGCACTCAAGAAAAAACAAGAAGAGATGAAAGAGGACAAGAAAGAGACAAAGAAAGAA
>JALOTI010000132.1 GCA_025457985.1 Leptospira sp. | reverse complement strand
AAGGCGAAAAGCGGTAAAATCGTTCCAAAATCGTACTTTTGCACAAATTTTTACACGACGAAGTGCTTCAAATTCACGATAAAACATTCGGTATCTTCCTTTCTTCAGAAGAAATTCAGGCTGAGGTTCAGTCGTTGGCTGCCAGCATCAATGAAGAATACCACGGTAAAGACGTGGTCTTTGTGGTCATTTTGAACGGTGCGTTTATGTTTGCCGCCGATTTGATGAAACACATCTCCCTGCCTTGTGAAATTGCTTTTGTGAAAGTAAGCAGCTACAGCGGAATGCATTCCACAGGAAGAGTGGATGAAGTCATCGGATTGACCACCTCCATTAAAGATCGCCATGTTGTAATCGTTGAAGATATTGTAGACACTGGAAAAACCTTGGAATTTCTATTTTCACTTGTCGAAAAACATTCGCCTAAGGAAATAAAGGTGGCTGCACTATTTTGGAAACAATCCAAAGCCAATCCCAAAATTCAGGTCCACTACCCTGGGTTTATCATCGAGGATGATTTTTTAGTGGGGTATGGATTGGACTACCAAGGGATGTATCGAAACCTGCCATATGTCGCAAAATGGGAAGGTGACTCGTTTCCATAATCGATTTTAAAGTCCAAACCTCTTAAAAATTTATTTCCTCTTTCAATAATTTGATTTCTCGAGAAAAATTAAATAGTACAAAATGTTTATTAGATTAAATGAAACTACTTTCGATAATAACTGTTACGACTTTCACTTTGACTATAAATGTTGGGTGCAAAGGAAATGAATTAGCAAACCCTTGTGACCCTGAGTCAGATTCTTATTTTACACAGCTCTTTCTGTCTTCAGCTTCGGAATCAGGTTTTTGCCTGGGCCAAATTGTGAATGGCGGGAATCCTTATCCCTTTTCTGAGTTTACTTTTTACAAATCAATTCCTGTAAACGTCCCTCCCAATAAATTTCCTCTTTCTCAAATGAGAATGGTTCCTCCTTTGCCCGAGGGGCTTTTTGTTGACGAAGCTACCGGTAGTCTTCGGGGTAGTCCGACTTCCGCAACAGAAAGAACCACTTACCGGGTCATTCGAAAGGGTGCGGAGATTGCGCAGATCTCCATTGAAGTACGAGATATGGTTGCAACTCAAGTATATGGCCAATTTGGTAGCTTTACATGTGGTGCGCCATATAACGGAGGTTCCTGTAACCTTTCGGGAACTCCATCTGCATCTAATTTATCAGATCCGCGAACATTAGTTACTTCTGAAAATGGTGAGGTATACTTGGCAACAGGGAATCGAGTTCTTTATTATGCTCAAGGTTCCAACGTGGCAAGTCGTGTTTATGGACAATACGGGATATTCAATTGCGACAATGCGAATTCAAATTCAGATTTAAGCTGTTCTGCGGGACCTATCAGTGGTTCCACACTGAATAGTGTTTTTGGTGTGAACTTAGATTCAATCGGAAATCTATGGATCAGCGATAGTAGTAATGGGAGGGTATTATACTTTGAAAACGGCAGTAACTTCCCAGCTCGTGCACTGGGAGTATCCAACTTTAGTACTGTAGGTGGTGGAGGTGTTTCACAAAACGTAATGAACCAACCTAGAAGAATTGCACTTGGAGAAAACGGAAGCATCTATATTTCAGATGGGACAGACAATCGAGTTTTATTTATTCCAAGAGATGCAAGTTTGCCTACGGAGGTTTGGGGGCAGCCGAATTTCACTAGCGACGGAGCAACACTCACAAATACGGGTCTAAACATTCCAAGTGGGATTACGGTGGATAGAAGCAGTGGACTTTATGTAGCAGACACCGGGAACAATCGTGTTCTTTATTTTCCGAAGGGTTCCAAAACTGCTTCAAGGGTTTACGGACAGTCTAGTTTTAATAGCAGTATCGCAGGTGTTTTGAATGGTTTAAACTCGCCCGAGGAAGTTTCTTTAGATCAAAGCGAAAATCTATTTATAGCCGACTATAACAACAGTCGCATTATTATCTACCCCAAAACGAATGAAACAATCGTGACGCAAGCAGTAGCGAGCATCGGACAATTTGGAAGTTTAGCATGTGGAATCGACAATAATGGTGGAAGTTGTACTTCAACATCTCCCACTGCTCAAAATTTATATCGAACCACTGGTGTTCACTTTGACCGCAAGGGCAAACTCTATGTTGTAGATTCAGGAAACCATCGAGTTCTTGCTTACTGACAAGAACTCTTTCGATGAGTTACCTTTTCGGATTATTTTGCTTCGGCCGAAACTTCGACTTCAGGGAGAGATGCTCTTAGATATCCTGATTGTAAAACTGCCGCTTGTCCCTCTTCACTTGTTAGATAGGTAACAAATGCATCGATTTTATCACCTTGGTCTGTTTTATAGATCATAAACAATTCTCGAGCTAGTTTGTATTTCCTATCATAGACATTTCGTATAGAAGGTTGGACATATGGATCATTCGCATTACGAGCGTAGTCGAGGGTTTTGATTTTATCCTTGTTATCGACCACTGCACTTCCCATTCCCATATAACCTATAGCGTATGGATTTTCCTGAATGAATTTAGACATCTCTGAATTGTCTTTTACGATTTTTGCATTCTTAGCAAATTGATTGGATTTGTTTTTATCAAAAGCGGAACTTCCCAAATCTTTTTGTCTAAGAATATGGTTTTCAAAATAATCTTGAGTTCCTGATTTATCATTGCGGACAACGATTTGAATCTGTTTATCTTCACCACCGATCTCTTTCCAATTTTGAATCTTTCCAGAAAAAATTTCGGAGGCTTGAATTAGGTGCAATTTCGAAACTGAGTTTTTGGGATTTACCACTAAGGCAACACCATCATACGCGAGTCGTACTTTTTCTAAATTTCCTGTTTTTCTGAGGTCATCGAATTCATTTTGATTCAAGTCTCTAGAAGAAACTGCCATATCAATCTCTCCCTTCCGGAGTCTATCAATCCCAGACTCGGACCCGCCTCCTTCTACGGTGACCAAAACATTTGAGTTGGTTTTTTCATACTCGGCACCTAAGTATCGCATCATGGAATTCATGGTTTCTGAACCTGCGACTTTTAAAGTTTGTTTTTCTTTGCACTGAACCAAACAGAATGTAACTAAAATGTAAAAAAGGGAGAACAGGATTTTCATGGTTCTTTGGAAATCGTAGATTTTCCTCATAGAGTCAATCTTAAAAAAATCCTAGGAATTTTTAAGGAGTACGTATATTTTTTTCCAAAATCCCCGATCCTATAGTAGCGATGAAATTGAGTTCAATATCTAGATTGTTTGTATCGGCCTTCGGTTGTTTTTTTCTCTTTGCGTCTGGTATTTTTGCCAATACAGATCTAAACTCTGTACTTTTGCGATGGAAGTGGAAGGACAACCAAGTCCTAGAATTAAATGAATACCACGATATTTTGTTTCGTGTAGGCGCAAAAACGGTCCAAAGAGAAGACAAAAACCGAGTTGTGATGAAAACAAAACAATGCTCGTCTACTAAGTGCTTGGTGGATGCTTGGTTTGATACTTATGTTCGCTTTGGAAAAACATCTGGACCATTTTGGAAAGACAAGGACTTTCAAAGTACATTTTCTCTATTTCGAAATGGTCGGTATGAAGTTCCCAATGAATTCATAATGCCAAACTTACGAAGTTTTCCTTCCTTTCCCGAGGAAGCTGTTCAAGTAACCGATATTTGGAAAATTCCCGCGGAAGAATCATTTGATTTTGTAAAGGAAAGGATTCGAGTAACAGTCGAGCCAGAATATACCTATGTTGGTAGGAAAAATTGGTCGTATGAAGGATTTAAAGGAACAGCAGAAAAAATCACATACACCTATCCCATCTATTATTCAAAGACTGATCTTTCAAATGCGCTTCCAAATGTTCCCGTTAAAATCTTTGGCTTTGCCAATGGTGCTGTTTTTTTTAATTCCGAAAAAGGTGTCCCCGAATACAAAGATGTAAAGTTATCCTACACATTCATTTTCCCTAATGGAAACGTACAAGAAGCGAATTTTCATATCCAGGGAATATATACTCTACGAAATCAAATAGGCGTAGCAGAGAGAGATACCATCCGAGATGAGGTCTTGAATGATTTGATCACAGGTTATGCGGAAGACCCAAATGAAAGGTGGAAGGAAAATTCAAATCGTATTCCGAATCAAAACATATCTAATGATCCCGATAAAGTTCGAAAAGACCAAAAGAGTGAAGAACCAATATCCGTTCGCACTACCGAGGAAGGGGTTACTTTTTCACTCAACTCTATCCTTTTTGACTTCAATAACTCAGAATTAAAATCAGAAGCAGAAGACGCGGTTAGGCGAATAGCTGATATTCTTAAAAAGTATCCTGATAGAGAAATAAGGGTTGCTGGTCATACAGACAATGTAGGAAAATTTGAGTACAACCAAAAACTTTCTGAAGACCGCGCCAAAACGGTACTTGATGAACTCGTAAAAAAACACAAAATGAATGAAAAATCTATATCGTATAAAGGTTATGCGGACACTGTTCCCGTTGCACCAAACGATTCGGAAGAAAATAGGAAAAAAAATAGAAGAGTTGAAATAACTCTAGTCTTAGATTGATAGATTTCCTGTTAACCTATCTGTAGATCCAATCCTACTGAATACGGGGGGACCAAAGGTTCGCTAATACGTTTCCCGCGTTCTAATAGAGATTCCATTTCTTCTTGTATGCGGTTCATAAGGGATTGGATCCCTTCCTTTTTATGATTTAAATAGGTTGGATAGTATTTAGAAACCGGAAAGGCAGGACTTGCGAGTACATGAGCCTTTCTCGCTCTGAATTCAGTTTTACCGTATATATGTTTTTCAAAACTATAAATCCATTCCATCAATCGTTCTGCAGAAGGCCATTGGATTAGATTTTTAGGTTTTGTAATAATAAATGTATATGCTGTATCCACTAACTGTTTGGCTCGGCGAATGTTTTGTGGAGTCAGATTAGAAGGAGTCGTAGGAAGTGGCATTCCTGCTTCTAAACAGTCAATCGCCGTAAATAAATCTCGTATCTTTTGAATTGCATTGTCCGAATCAGAAAAGCTAACATTTAAAATTGATGCTGCTAAATTGAGAGCAGTATGCCTAGCTCTTCCCAATCTATAATCGAAATCCTTACCGTCAATTTCCGATTTAGGTATTCCTAATTCAAACTCTGTCTCTTCTAAGAGTACGCGACCCACTGTTAAAAATCGCCTAAGCAGAGTTCGCCCACCTGGGTAAAGTCTTAGTTTTTTTTCAATTCGACCTAACGAAGATTCAATTTCGCGTAGGATAGACTCGCGGGTTCCAGAAATTTTGTATTTCACAAAAGTCGGTTGAACATATAATTCGGCACCGGGCTCTTTTGACAAAGCGGCGTCCAACCCCCAAAAAGATAATTGAGCAACACCCGGCATAAAACTAACTAGATTGTCATTTTCGCCTGACATCATACCTTCGGGATACATCACTAACTTTCCCTTCGGAGAGGCTAAAATCCCTTTTGCCATTTTCAGTGCATCTCTATCAGGGCTTCCAGAAAGAACAGAAAACGCACCTACACGTTTTATCACTTCTCCTACTAAACCAAACCCCCAGTTAAAAATACTGCGAGATGCCATAAAATTAAAACGAGTCCCTATTGAATTTGCTACATAATAAGCAACCGCAGGTTCAACATCACTTGGATGATTGGAAAGATAAAGAACTCGTTTATCTTTTATTTCACTTAACACACGTTCGTCTTCCCTAGCAAGTTCAATGCCGTCAATGTTGAATAATAACTTGGAAAGTATCGGAAAACTAAGATCTAATCCTAATACAAACGGCAACTCAAAACTAGGTGGTATGAAGGAAGATTTCATAAGCAGTATTGTATAGATTCGACATAGACAGGAACCATTTCGAGCAATTATTCGTGAATATATCCCCAGGTTTCTAATATTTTTTTTACTTCTTTA
>JALOTI010000131.1 GCA_025457985.1 Leptospira sp. | reverse complement strand
CTTGCCAGCGAGCGTTTAACGTCCCATCAGCTCAACAAAGTGGTTATCATAGAATGGAATCGATGTCTTCAAAGGCGTCGAATACCAGTAGTCGCTTCTTACGACAGGCAAGTATTTTTGGCTGGGGCGGTATTCGTATTGTCACACGAGAGCGGTCAAACGATGTACCGATAGCTATGGGTCACCGACTAAAACCTAGACAAGTCATTGAGACTTTGCGTGGGATTGAATGAAAAATAAATGAAGTAACAGAAAAGTTTCCATTCGGAGCATTCAGTTTACATTCTGTTGACTATTCTGAAAGAAACAAATGCTTCTTGTATCAAATTAGAAGGTGATTCCGATTTGGTTTTAGAACAAACGAGGCGAATGACAGAAGCAGGAATTCCTGTATTTGCTCATTTGGGTCTCACTCCGCAATCCGTACATACTTTAGGTGGACATCGTGTCCAAGGTAAAACAGAAAGTTCGCAAACAAAGATGATCCAAAAGGCAAGAGAGCTTGCGGAAGCAGGTGCCTTTGCCCTTTTGCTAGAGATGATTCCCGAAGGGCTCGGCAAAAAAATTACCGAGTCCATTTCGATTCCAACGATTGGGATTGGAGCTGGTCGCTATACTTCGGGACAAGTCCTTGTTATGCAAGATGTCCTTGGTTTGAATCCTGATTTTACACCGAAGTTCTTAAAGAAATACGGAAACCTGGCTGAGGCCGTAAAAACCGCTGCAAACTTATACCACAAAGAAGTTTTCAAAAGGGAATTTCCAAGTGAAACAAATGTGTTTTGAATCAGTTCGTTTTGTTTTCATTCGAGTTAGCTTCATTGCTTCTAAAACTAAATCTTCAGCGAGGTCTATGGTCGTTCTCATCTTATGCATAAAACTACAGAATTTTATGCATAAGCCAAGTTTAGATTTTCAGATTATTTTCGTTTTGCCGCTGCGTTTGCAAGGTTTTCTAACATAGGAACTGTGGTTTCCCAAGAAACACAAGCATCGGTAATGGATTGTCCGTATACCAAAGGTTTTGCGTCGATCGATTGGTTTCCTTCTTTGAGATGGCTTTCTACCATAACTCCCAATATGTATTTGGAACCGTTTTGGAATTGTTCTCCTACGGATTTGAGCACCTCTGGTTGTCTTCGGAAATCCTTTTGGCTATTTCCGTGAGAACAGTCGATCATAACTCGGTAAGGCAAATTGTTCTTTTGAATTTGCGCACCAAGTTCGTTCACGGACGCCTCATCATAGTTAGGTCCTTTGTTCCCACCGCGGAGTATTACATGTGTGTCTTTGTTACCAGCAGTTTTAAAAATGGCACTGCTTCCTTGGTTGGTTACAGATAGAAAATGGTGGCTAGACCCTGCTGATCGTAAGGCATCGATGGCAATTTGAACATTCCCGTCAGTTCCATTTTTAAATCCAATAGGAGCCGAAAGTCCCGAAGCTAGTTCTCTATGCACTTGGCTTTCTGTTGTCCTTGCACCAATCGCACCCCAGGCAACCAAATCCGCAATGTATTGCGGTGAAATTACATCCAAAAATTCTGTACCACATGGGATACCCATGTTATTCAAATCCAAAAGTAACTTCCTCGCCATTTGAAGACCTTTGTTGATATGGAAGGATCCATCTAAATCTGGATCATTGATGAGTCCTTTCCAACCAACCGTCGTTCTAGGTTTTTCAAAGTATACTCGCATAACAATAAGTAACTCTTTTTTGAACTCAGCTATCTTTGGTCGAAGTTTTTCCGCATATTCCATAACGGCTTTTGTATCATGGACTGAGCAAGGACCAACTACCACCAACATCCTTTTATCATCGCGTGAATGGATTAGGTCTGAAATCTCACTTCTAGTACGAATTACTAGTTCGGAAGCAGCATCCGTTAGGGGATGTTCGTCCATTATCACAGAAGGTGGGATAAGGCTATGTTGTTCTAAAATTCTTAAATTATCTGTTTGTTTCATTTTAATACTTTTGCATAGAAGGATCTACTAAGTCGGAATAGGCGAGAACTCCACCTGCTACGTTTTTGAAAGATTTAAATCCGAAACTTGCGAGAATATTACATGCCATAGCGGATCTTCCACCCGATCTGCAATATACTAAAATTTCAGTGTTGGCTTGGTCTCTTATTTCTTCGATTCTTGTGGCAAGGTCGCTCACAGGAATGAGTTTGTCTGTTCCAGGAATGAGGGCAATTTGTTGTTCATTTGGATTTCGAACATCTAAAACAAAGAATTTGTCCTCGCCCTTGGATCTTGCATCCAATCTTTTTTTGAAACTTACAACGTCTATTTCGGGTACCATGTTTATCCGCCCATTTCCTCTAACTCTAGAGTGACATCCTCCCAACGACTGGTTAGGACGGCAATCTCTCTTTTAATATCGTTATAAGTGTCCATTTCCATTTGAAAACTTCTGTTCTTGAAGAATTCTGGATCCTGCAAAAGTTCTTCCTTATCTCGTTTGTTTTTTTCGAGTCTCTCTAATTTTACTTCGATTTCTTCAATTTCTTTCTCAAGTTTTTTGCGTTTGTTTTTGCTGGCGCCAGGATTCAGCTTTTTGTCTTCTATCTTCGTTTTATTTTCTTGTTTGGGACGAATCGAGGCATCATCCTCTTTATGAAATTTGAGATAGTCATCAAAGCTACAGTTTAGATTTTCCAAAGTCCCTGAGGCAAGGGAAAAGGTACGGTTGCAGAGACCTTTCATAAAATCAGGATCATGGCTGATGATGAGTAAACTACCTGGGTATTCTGCCAGTGCTCTTTTGAGCGCTTCTCGGATCACAATATCTAAATGATTTGTCGGTTCGTCCAAAAAAAGGCAATTCGACGGATGGTTTACTAAGAGTGCGAGTCTCAGTCTACTTTGTTCGCCACCTGACAGAAATTTTACGGATTTAAAAACACCATCCCCTGGAAACGCAAAATGTCCAAGAAGAGTTCTAGCCTTTTCTTCACTAAATTCTGGGTATTTTTTTTGGATTGTTTCGACGAGGTTTAAACTCTCATCCAAATCTTCTCCATGTGTTTGAGAAAAGTATCCAAGTTTGGTTTTTGGTCCAAAGTATAGATTACCCGAATCCAATTTGTGTTTTTCCAGAAGGCAACGCATCAATGTCGATTTTCCAGCACCATTAGGACCAACTAATGCTACTTTGTCGCCAGCAGAAATCTCAATTTCAGCATTTTCAAAGATTAGTTTTTTTATACCCGTATTCTTATCAGGGTAGGAAAAATTGGCGTTTTCTAATCTCAAAATGATATTACTCGATGGGACAAATTGGAATTCGTATTCTGGTTTTTGGTTCCAAAAAGACTCATTTGGGTTTTCTACTTTGTCTCGTTTTTCAAGTCGTTTGATTACAGACTGTACTTGCCTTGCTTTAGTTGCCTGTGCTCGGAATCTTTCAACCCATTCCATCCGAGACTTAAGATATGTTTCCTCTTTCTCAAATTGCACTTTTAGTTTTTCTTGGATTTCATTTTTGGCTTCAAAAAATTCTTCCAAGGTTCCTTCAAATTCGAAAACACCATGCGGATTGATTTCAACAATCGTGTTAACTGTTTGGTTAAGAAATTCAGGATCGTGAGTAACTAAAACAAACGCTTGGTTTTGTGAAATTAGATATTCAGCAAGCCAAGTTTTTGTTTTATCATCTAAATGGTTTGTTGGTTCATCTAACAACAGTAGGTTGTGTGGATTTAGGAGTGCAATTGCTAACCCAATTCTATGGTGATAACCTGGAGAGAATTCTTTTGTTCTACGAATGAAGTCAGTAGTTTGAAACCCCAAACCAGAAAGGATTTTTTTTGCCCTTGCCTCTAATCCATGTAAGTCGTGTAAGTGGGCAAATTCTTCCAACTCACTTTGTTCGTGGAGTAAATCTTCAAATTTTGGATCTTCATGGTCGGTTGTTTCAAATCGAGACTCAATTGATTTTCGTTTTTCAGAATATTCTTTGTAGAGATAGTTTTCCGAAAGAACGGTATCGATGACAGAAAGGTTGGGATCAAATTCGGGGATTTGTTGGAATAGAGATAAAACCGTTTGTTTAGATCGGACCACATCACCTGATTCCGGTTTGAGCTTTCCTGCCGCCATCTGGAAGAGAGTGGTCTTGCCAGAGCCGTTTGGACCTACAATAGCAACTCTAGAGCCAGGTTTGATATGCCAGCTAAAACCCGAAAATAGGGTCTTAGGGCCAAAATGGTGATGGATTTGTATGAATTGGATCAAAATTCAGAAATGGAAAACCCGCCAAATGGCGGGAGTCAAAGGACTAACCTTTCTTTTTGGCTAGAAGTTCCTCTTTTCGTTCACGTAGATGTCTTACGTAAAGGCTGGATTCGCCATTCATCGTTTCGACGGATTTTTTGATTGCTTGGTCGATCTCTTCGATAGACATTTTAGCGATCTTTTTGTTTTTCTTTTCTTTTTCTTCTGACATGGAAGTTTTCCCCTTTTAGGTACGTCACTGAGATTCTTCCAAGGTTACGTGGGATAAGGGTACGGCAAGAAAAATAAGACAATTTTCAATCCCACCCAGAAAATGGTGAAATGAAACGTTTCCGTCGGTTTATCCAAGACATATATGCTTACGATGTCCATGGTCTTGCGTCCGAACTTTCTTTTACTTTTTTGCTGACTGTGTTTCCGTTACTGGTGGTTTTTGTGACCCTTTTGGGACTCATCCAAGATTCCAAAACCATCAATTTGGTCACAAGTCAGGTAGGAAAATTTTTACCTGCGCCTATTTTTTTACCGATCGACCAGAGCGTAAAAAATTTAACAAGGATCAAAAGCTATAACGTAATCGCTGTTAGTATCATTATCTCATTTTTCTCAAGTTTGACGATTTTTGGAACGATGTCAAAAGCACTTCGATTTATCTCAAGAGATGAAACAAAGGTAGGTTTCCTCGCGAGTCAGTGGATTAACTTTCGTTTATTATTTATTTCCTCACTTCTCTTGGTTGTATATTTTTATTTTACTTATGGTCTTGTACTTTCTGAGCGCTTTTTGTTTCGTACATTTAAATTTGGTTTTTTTCGGTCTTATTCTGTATTTTTTATAGGACTCGTTGCATTTGTTTTAATAACAAGTTTGTTTGTATATTATTATGCGAATATAACTAGGTTTAGGACCCAATTAAGAGACAATTTGCCAGGTGCCTTTCTTGCCTCCTTTTTTGTAACATTGATAAGTTTTGGATTTAATTTTTACCTAAAACTAAAAAATGTAGGTGTTAACTATTCATTTGCTTACGAACTTCTTTCTAAAATGGTTGTACTTATGCTGTATACCTATATCAACTCAACTTTCTTCATTTGGGGGTTTGTTTGGAACCAGATTCTGTTGGAGGAAAAAAATAAAAAAAAAGGAATTAAATCTTAATCCAATATAAAATCTGGCTCTAAAATTCTAGGGCAGTATGAAATTATAATTCCAAAATAATGTCGAGCAAGAGTTTGGAATAACCATTCCCCGCTATTTTTTAAGAGATCATTCGCATCTAACTTAGTATAGTTGCGTTTTTGAAAAAGGTGATCAAGGTTCCAATTTTCCTCTCCCGGAATCACTTGCACTTTTAAAATAGCATAAAACTTGTTTTGCTCTGGATAAAACCGAAAAACGAGAGCCCGGCCTCCCAAAGGATTCCTTATTGTAAAATGCATCCAATCTTCACTGCCCGAACCCGTCTCAGAGTCCAGTTTGTAAAGCTCCCAGTCGAGCTCGTTGCTGTTTCCAAAAAACTCTCGGAAGCAAGAGTCAAAGGTTTCATGAAATTCAGATTTAGGATTCATAGAAATTGGGAAAATTAGCATCCATATTTATACTCAGTCAATCCTAGAAAAATCTGCATTTCTGGACAAGTGAAATGAAAAACCAGTTTGATGAAATGGATTCTGTCCTTATTATGGATGTGAGGTCCTTTATGATCGAAAGTATAAATATCAATTGG
>JALOTI010000130.1 GCA_025457985.1 Leptospira sp. | reverse complement strand
TAAAATAAAAAAGGAATCGGAGAGTAACAAAGTTTCCAAATTGTTTATTCCTCCAAAACAAGAAAATTTTTGTCCTAAATGTAAAGATGGTGTTTTAAGATCTAAGTTTACAAAAGCTGGCAAAACGTTGTTTTATTGCTCTAATTATCCTCACTGCGACTATATTACCTATGAAAACAAAAAAAAATAAAACTCTCACCTTGGTAAACTTAGGTGGACCTAGATCCCTATCGGAAATTGAAGTTTTCCTAAGCGATTTGTTTTTAGATCCATACGTATTTGATCTCCCGTTGCCTGAAATTTTAAGACAGAGTTTAGCTAGATTTATTGCCAAAAAAAGAGCGCCCAAAGTTGCTAAGAAATATGAAAGTATGGGTTTTGGTGGTGCATCACCCTTGGTCCAAGAAACAGAAAAGCAGGCCCAAGCCCTTCAATCCACACTCAATACAAATTCTGAAATCAATTGGACAGTTGAAATAGCAATGGCATGTGGATTTCCAAATATCCGAGAGGAACGGTTTAAGAAACCTTCATCGAATGAGATATACCTCCCTCTCTATCCACAATTTTCCAGGTCCACTGTTTTATCTACATACAACATTCTCTATAAAAAATTTGGTGAGTGTCCAATTGGTTCGGGAGGGATTGTACCCCATTTTGGAAATGATCCAGACTATTGGAAATTATATGCAGATTTTATAATAGAGTATTTTTCAGGAAATTTGGACCCAAAACAGTTCCTTCATTACGATGTTTATCCTAAATCAAAAGATTGGAAAGGAATGAATCTTGTATTTTCTGCGCACGGGATTCCGATGCGACTCGTAAAAAAGGGTGATACGTATATAGAAGAAGTGAATCGAAATGTTAATGGAATAATCAATCATCTAAGGAAAAAAGGATTTATAGGTGGATTTCATATCTCCTTTCAAAGTAAGGTTGGCCCTGCTAAATGGACAGAACCCAATACGATTCAAGTCTTACAAAATCTTGCAAAACAAAAGCAAGATATCGCAGTAATACCAATTAGTTTTGTAAGCGATCATCTGGAAACCTTGGAAGAGATAGGTGAAGAGTTTAGAGAAATTTCTATGGAGAATGGAGCAAATTCGTTTTATCGAATTCCAGCTTTTGGAATTTATCCAAAATTTATAGAATATTTAGCAAAGATAGTCCTTAAAGCAGATCATAACGTTACATCCTGCATATGTTCGGAGTTAGGTGGGAATAAATTAGGTAAATGTAGATTCGAAAATAGATCGGATACCTAGGTTTCGTCTATAGTTTCCGAAAAATCGAATTTTCTGAGGGGAAGACGCTGACTTTTCTTCGATTTCATCTAAGATTAGATTGAGTGATTCAAGATCGCTATTGTAAACTGGGAACGGGTTATTCCATGTAGTTGTATAGATTGCCACTGGATCCGTTGATTTAGGATTCACAATATTTCTGTCTCGTTCGACTAATTCTTTCCAGGTTTCTTCCGAACCGATTGGATTTTTAGAATTTTCGTAAATCCAAGTTTCAGAACTTAAATTGTCTGTAGTATTTCCTCTGTCGGATACTCGATTTGGAAATATATCAGAGTTTGACAAAACTCCCAATGCATTGATTTCTGGACCATCTGGAAATAAGATTCCAAAACAGGGTTTTGGTGTTAACTTTTCTTTGGAAAAACGTGTAATCGATGTTAATGAGACCATCTTGATAGAACTTTTTATCTTCAGTTCTCTTGAGAAAAACTTTATTACGTTTTGTACTGGTATAGCAAAATGAATATCTCCTTCGATAGCAAGAGATCTCAATTCCTCCATGGTTTTAACACATGTTTGGTATTTGATTTCTATATGATTTTGTAAGTATGAGCCTAAAGTTTCAATAAAAGATCCCATTCCAAAAGCAAATGAATAGGTTCCGAAGGATTTGGATTTTTTTTGGTTTAAGTTTTGAAAAACTGTCTTTTTCCCTCCAAAATCCCAAGTGGGAAAAACAATTCTCGGATCTAATTGAAAGAGTCTAGATCCGTAGATGCCACCTAAAGCAGGTTCTATGAGGAACTTAGAAGCTGAGTAACCAAAAATATCATTGCTCCATTCCCAAAAATTTGATTTTTCTTCCAGTGCTTTCTTTTTGAAAAAGATTCCATACAGTAACCGTAGACTCTCCGATACAGTTAAAGGATTTCTCTTAATTTTTTTCTCCCGCCAAAAATACCTTCGTTTTGAATGGGAATTTGCTGGAATCAATGGGATTCCTATTTCTTTACAAAGTTCTTTTAGTTCTGTCGTAAGCAAAAATCCATTGGCTGCCGTTTCAACGAGTCCCTCGGGAACTTGTTTCGTGCCAATGATTCCACCCAAACGATTGGATTCTTCATACAAAGTGACTTGGTTCCCTTTTTTAAGCTCTCTGTAAGCGAGAAAAAGACCTGTAATCCCTCCACCAATTATATGGATTCTCATATGGCTTTAGAAAAGACTGGAAATTTCGGTTCATTCTCCTGTAATTTTTCATCGAATGCCATCGCCACCAAACGTAAAAATGGTTTTCCTTTCTCTGTTATTGTTAGGGTATCGGATTCCCAATGAATGAGTTCATCGGTTTCCATTTCCTTCAGATAGCGTTGAGTAGGCGAGATGAGTCGTTCGGGCAATTGGACTTTCCATTTTGTCATCAAGTCTAAAATTAGCATTTTTCTCTCTCGATCGGAATCGGAGAGTTTATGGCCTCGAAGAATTGGAATCTCTGCTTTTGAAATAGCCTGTCGGTATTTTACTTCTAGTTTTAAATTTTGAAAGTAACAATCGGAAGTCTCTGAAATCGCCGATGATCCAAGACCCAGAAGAATATCTGTTTTTGTGTCTGCATAACCCATAAAATTTCTATGGAGTTTTCCTTCCATTTTTGATATCCAAAGTTTATCATGCGCCAAGGCAAAGTGATCCATTCCTATTTCTTGGTAACTATGGCTAAGTAACATAGTACGACCTAAATCGTATAGCTCCCGTTTGGTCTTTGCATCAGGGAGATCAGCCTCTGTAAAAAGTCGCTGAGAGGCTTTTATCCAAGGGACATGAGCATATGAATAAAAAGCTATCCTATCCGGCTTGAGTTTCAAAGTTTCGATCATCGTTTTTTCCATAGAAAAGACGGTTTGTTTGGGTAAACCATAGATCAAATCGAAGTTAACCGATTGAAAACCAATATCTCTGGAATCCATGGTGATCTTTTCGGTAAGGGAAAAAGGTTGAATTCGATTCACGATCCTCTGCACTTCAGGATCAAAGTCCTGCACTCCTAAACTCACTCTACGAAATCCGTTTTCATACAAAACTTGGAGTTGGCTTTTTTGTGTCCTTCTTGGATCTACCTCAATTGCGTAATGCCTGTGTTTGGATTTTTCGAATTTTGTTAAAAAAGGTTCCAGTAATATCTTTAAATTGTCTTCAGAGAGATAGGTTGGTGTTCCACCGCCTAAATGAAGTTCGGAGATTTCTTTATTTTTAAGTTCAGGAATTTTTGATAGATAGATGTCCAACTCATCCTTGATTGCTTGGACATATGGCAATTCTACCGAATGATTTTTTGTTATAGATGTATTACATCCACAAAACGTACACAGTGTTTCGCAAAATGGGATATGAATGTAAATAGATAATTTATTGGAAGGATTAGATATGGAACTCTTTAGGGAATTTAACCAATCTTCTGTTGTAGGATTATTTGTCCAATAAGGCACGGTTGGATAACTTGTATATCGTGGTGCTGGTATATCATATTTTTCTAATAATTCTTTCATTTTGAGAACCCATTTCGGATTTCTTCGATAAGTATATGTATAGATCTTTCAGGAGTGAATTGTAACACTCCATGGCCAAGCCCAGAAACCCACCCGAGTCGTTCTTCCGGAGTGAGTTGAACGATTGGTTCTAAGTATTCTTTTATTTTTTTACGGAGAATAGATTCGTCCGCGAATAAAAGTTCTTGGTCAAAATTACCTTGGATAAATCCAGGAGAATGGTTGTTTTTAAGAATTGATGGTAAAGAAAATCTATGGTCAAAGCCAAAACCTGCAATGGATTCGATACTCGCGATTCCTTTCATTTGGTCCCAGGTTGAATTTTTTGTGTAGTAGCCGAGTTTTTTTGGAAATCGGTTCGCTAGATTTTTAATTGGCGAAACCACATACTGAGAGAACAAGTTTGTATCCAAGCAACCAGCAGATGTATCAAAGATCATAACAATTTCCGCACCACCATCTAATTGAAGTTGTATGTTCTTTTCTAAAAGTGGTATGAGAATTTCATAAAAGGAAGTTACAAAATCTGGATTGTTTTTTATAAAATGAGAATTCCCATCATGTTTTCCGATACATGCGTAGGTCATCAAAGTATATGGACCACCAACAAAACCGATAAGAGAAACGTCCGTAGGCAAAACCTCACGCGTTCGGATTAGAGCACTCCTTTGGAATTCTAAGAATGTAATCGCTTCTTCAACTGGACGCAAATTTTTTAAGGTAACTTTAGAATCTACATTAAAAGAGAGTTTGGGACCAGGGTTGTATTCCAGACCCATACCAAGAGCCTCTAGAGGAAATAATAAGTCAGAGAATAATATACTTACATCGAAGCCAAACTCTTTGACAGGGCCTAATGCCACTTCGGCGGCGAGTTCCGGTTCCTTACATAGTTGCATAAAAGTATATGTTTCTTTTAGTTTTCTATAGTGGGAATGATACCTTCCAGCCTGCCTCATAAACCAAATAGGAGGAACTTTTTGAGGAACCCGTTCAATCGCATTTTGAAACTTTTGGTTTCGAAAACTGTGAATCATTTATAATCCTTGTATTGCTTTTTTACATAAGTCTAATGTTCGTTCAATAATACTTTTTTCATGGGCAGTCGATAAAAATCCAACTTCATATCCGCTTGGTGCAAGGTATATGCCTTGGCTCAATACAGCATGAAATAGTTTTGCGAACTTGGATTTGTGAGATGATGGTATTTGAGAAATAGCCCGAATGAATGGCGTTTTTTCTTTTAACCAAAACAAACTGCCGAAAGTTACAGCTTCCCATTCCTGGTCAGATTTTTGATTTAGTAGATCTACCATTGCCTTTGTAAACTCATTCGTAGTTTGAGATAGATTCGGGTAAGGATTTTCAGACCAGGCCTTTTTTAAAGTGGCAAGACCTGCTCTCATTCCAAGCGGATTTGCAGATAACGTACCGGCTTGGTAAACGGGGCCACTTGGTGCGACCAGATCCATCAAATCCTTTTTACCTGCATAGGCACCAACAGGAAATCCACCACCGATAATTTTCCCATAACAAACTAAATCTGGTGCAATACCTGTGATTCCAGCCATGCCAGTAAAACCAACACGAAATCCTGAGATTACTTCATCAAACAGAAGTAAGGCTCCATATTTTTTAGAAAGTGATTCGATTCGTTTTAAAAATTCAATTCTTTGTGGGAGAAGACCGTAGTTTGCTGGAAGAGGTTCAATAGCGACGCACGCTATTTCGTTTCCCATAACTTCAAATAGATCATTCAGGCTTTTCTCGTCATCTAACGGGAGTACCAAGGTGTTCTGGATTATTTCAGGGCCAATTCCTTTACTGTCACTTGAACTTTCGCCTGCAAGGCCTGAACCTGCCTTAACAAGTAAGGAGTCCAAATGACCATGGTAACAACCGTCAAACTTTAATATTTTGGACCGTCCTGTATATGCTCGTGCAACTCGTAAGGCACTCATTACAGCTTCCGTTCCTGAATTTACAAATCGAATCTTTTCTATCCAAGGAATTTTCCCAACAATAAATTCAGCAAGTTCCAATGAATAGGGCTCACATGCACCGAACGACCAAGCTTTATGGATGGTATCTTCTACAACTTCTTGAATTTCAGGATGCCTGTGGCCAAAAAGTAAAGGACCAAAACTTAAACAATAATCTATATATTCTTTTCCACTAAC
>JALOTI010000129.1 GCA_025457985.1 Leptospira sp. | reverse complement strand
TACCTTTTGATCGGTTCTGAATCGAATTATCCCGGGAAGCTAACTTAGGATATCCAGGCTGCGAGTCTAAGATACTTGCATTTACCTCAAAGTCATATCGAGGAAAGAGTTCAGAGACCATTCTGCCCTGAATTTCCTTTTCCAAAATTGTGTACAAACTGTCCGATTTGATTCCTTCTGCGAACGAAAAACCCATGTAAAACAAAAAGGATATCGCATCTACTCGATCGAATGGCCGAGGTTTTATGCCTAAAATTGTAAATTCGATAGGCAAATTACCGGTTTCTAAATAGGCATTGACCCCAGCCAAAAAATGGTCCAATTCTTCCCAGGCTTGTGGAACTAACTTTGTCTTTTCGGCGACATACTCCTCTGCGGATTTTTTTAAAAGGAGTGACTTTAAGAATTTATCAGAAGGAATCAGGGCTTCGCCAAAAATTCCAGAAAGTTCGCCCCGACCAATCCTTCTTTGTAATTCCATTTGAAAGATTCGATCTTGGGCCATGGTATATCCTAGCGCGAAATATGCAGATTTTGCATCTTCCCCTCGAATATGTGGAATTCCATGAGCGTCCCTAACGACAGTTACTTTCGAACTAATATAAGGGTGATGCATTTCGCCAGAATACTTGGGAGCCTTCGCTGACACGAGGCCCCAAAATACAAAATGAAGGATCACAGGTAGTGATCCCAACAAGAAGACGGTACCGGTTAGGAAAGGATGTTTCCTAATAAATTCTTTTATTTTTTGGTTCATATTTTCCTAAAGCGACTTGAGTTGTCGAATCCTTGCCTGTTTGTCTGCAGAATCCCAGGTAGCCTTTGAAAAAGATTCTACTTTATAGAATTTTGTCTTATATTCTTCTTTGTAAGGAACAACTAACTCACGATCTGGCTCAGTAGTTTTTGCAGCTTGGATCTTTCTCAATCCCTCAGCGCCTTGGTTAAACCATTCTGGATCAATTGGTAAATTTACTCGATGTCCTCGAAAGCTAGTGGCGATATAAGGCCCATCTAGATCCTTATCTCTAAGAATTTTTCCGAAGAATACAAACTCTACTTCGTTAGAACCAGCTACTAAATCTCCATCAAAGGTAGCGTACGCAATGTACTCACCATTCTTTTCGTCTTTTAGATTTGCTTCTAAGTGGTATTTTCCTTTTCTATAAGCATTCACAACTGCACGAACAACAAGGGATCCCTCTTGTATGCTGTCGGAAAATACACCGTTAAACTCGGCAGGAACTGTTGGCGATGAAAAAAAACTAGCTGTTAGTTTTGTTTTTAGACTTTCGGGACCATACGTAATCTCAGCAATCAGAGACATTTGCCCCCAGTCTGCTTTTTGAGGTTTCCAAGAAAATGTGTACACATTGTCCCCTCTTGTTTGATCACCATCCGTTCCATTATCATTGACAGAGGCACTTACTACACCAAATTGCTGTCCTTCCCATTCCTTAAAAACTTGGTGTGAATCGATTGAAATTTTGACTCGATTGCGATCTTTATCTCGGCACTCTAGTGTAACATACATCATGTCCTTAGGCCCAACAACAGACCAAGTTTTTGGTTGGAAGAGACAGACATAACCGGTTGGTTCATTTGTCTTAAGATCCACTATATAATCGGGTGAGGTTTCAATGATAAATGGAAACGCTAAATCATGATTTAAGATAGACATTGGTCGGGAGAAAGGAGGGTATTCCGCCCATTCTAAATATTTTTCAAGGAGGTATTCCGGTGTTGCACCATCATCTACAACTCCCGATTCTCCCTCTCCCCTACCTCCAAAGGATTCGCCAGTAGTTGGGTCTTCGCCCCTTGCCATTCGCTCTTGTCTGGCTTTTTCTCTTGCATCAGCATCTTCACCACTTCCACTTCGAACGAAATAAAAGATTAGTCCAATGACTAATACAACTCCAAGCGTGAGATACAGTCCGTACCTACGTAATAAATCCATATCGCTCCCATCCTTTCTTTTTGTAAAAACGGATAAGAGCTTCCTTTGAATTTTCGCTATGTAAAGTAAAAATTAAAACTCAAACAATCCTGCAATCCTAGATTCGTATCTAGTTTCATCCCATGTGAAAGATTGGAATTCTTCGTAGTTTTGTAAGATCGACTTTGAATACGATGGAATGCCTCCAAATCGTTTATAACCCCCAAGACCTGCATTATAGGAAAGGAGAGCCGCTTCGATACTGTCGGTTCGTTCGATTAGATAGTTCAAATACAATACGCCCAAATGCAGATTGAGCTCTGGCTCATACAACTCAGATGCCGATTTGAAAGAAATTCCTTCTTTTTCGGCAAGCCATTTGGCAGTATCTGGCATAACCTGCATGAGTCCCAAGGCTCCCTTATACGATTTTGCCTTTCTATGAAATCTCGATTCCGTTTGAATCACGCCGAGCAAAAAGCCTAATTTGTCCCAAGATTTTCCATTCCTTCTGTTTGGGAGTTTTAAATCGAGTGCGGCATTTTCGATCAGAATCGCTAACTTCTCACGTTCTTTTAAGGTAAGTTGGGGTCTTTTTTCGCCAATGAAAGCGGAGGCCTTTCGGATTTGTCTAGTATTTCTGTCATCTACTCCCGATGGCACGAGGCGGCCGTACGATTCTCCAAAAAACACTCCAACAAGCAAGATAAGAGATAGTTTCCGAAGTAGGTCTAGATTGATTTTTTCCATTTGAATCACCTTTTCACATTTGTGCATTGCACAATAATGCCAGATTCCTACAGCCTCAGATCCTGTCCTTCCTTTTTTTGTGCGTCGCACAACGGATTGAAATAAAATACAAGAAAGAGTAGCGGAGTATTCGAATTTGGATCGGAATTGGCAAATACTCGGGTTCTAGCAGTTGTATCTAAACCATTACAGTTTTTTCTATATCGGGCTAGCCATCGTCAGCGCAGTGGCTTTTGGCTACTTCTATCAAAAGAGAAAGGAACTGTCCCCCACCTTCCGAGCTCTGATTATTCCTTTTTTTTGTATCTTTCTGTGGTCCCTGGGTTGGGCGATCTGCAATTCGTTTTTACACAAAGCAACTGCCTATGCTTTTATCTTTTTAAAAAACCCAGCAATTTTAGTTTTCGGAATTTCCCTCCAACGACTGAGCTTTCAATTTCCAAAAAGAGAATTCCGTGTCTGGGAGAAATGGAGTTTTTTGATTGGGACTCTATTAGCCAGTTTGGCCGTACTTGCAAACTCAGTTGGTTTTTTTTTCCGAAAGATCCAATTCGACCCAAAGCTTGAATTTTACGTACCCATTCAAAACTCACCAAACCAGCTTGTAAATTTCAGTATTGTCTCAATATCTTTGGTTCTTGCTATTTTACTTTTAAACTCTCTACTCTGCCTGGGTTTAAAGCTCAGAATGTACCAAGGTAAAGAAAAGTTCCAGATAGGAATTTTTTTTGGGGCACTTCTTTTTATCATTCTTCTTAGTATCTTAGATATTTTTTCTGATCTTGATATTTATCCGAAAGAAGATTTTGTTTTTATACTTACAAATTTCACAATCATATTCACAACCATACTTGTGTTAATTGCTCTCAACCAAAACGCAATGCCATCCACTGTCGGCTTTAAAATTATTGCGTTCAATATTTCGGTTCATTATTTGATTTTATCAGTTGTTACAAATTTTTTGTTCGTAAAATTTAGATCCGATACGTTCCAAAAAATGGAACAAGAAAAAGATACGATTAAAATCCAGCTAAGTTCCGGAATCAAACACCCATTTGTTTATTTATCAGATATGGTATTGGATATGGAAAGTTTAGAATTCAGGATCAACAAATCCCAATATCCATTCGAAAAATTTAATTTGTTTCAAAAGAGTATTCCTAAATACCAAAATTTCCAGCTAGAATCCTTTGGCGCTTCACCAGAGGAAATCTACTGGACATCAAGTTTAATGGCTCACAACCGCAGATTTATGATGGCGATTTCGTATATTGATACCAGAAAAGAAATCCACAAAACAGTCATTTGGTTAATTCTTACATTAATTATTTCCCTTTACGGTGTTTATCTTTTATATCCACTAGTCCACAAAACAAGCGTCATAAAACCTTTAGATAAACTTTTAAAAGCAATTAGCAGAATGAAATCAGGTGAACTATCTGTTCGCGTAGAAAGCACAAATAAAGACGAAATTGGAGAGATTGCTACCAATTTTAATGAGATGATTTCTACAATCCAAAATGTAAACCAAAGTCTCGAATCCAAAATCCAGGAAAGAACTCAAAGTTTACAACAAAAGATGATAGAGCTCAAAGAAACACAAGAACAACTTTTGATGTCAGAAAGAATGTCTACACTCGGAAAAATAGCAGCAAGTGTCGCTCACGAAATCAACAACCCACTAACAGCTATTCGAGGTAGTATTCAATTCATAAAAGACAAAAAATTCAAACAATTTGATCTAGGGGATACAACTGAGAATTTGATTCATCGCGCAGAATCTCTCTTCCATACTCTAAAATTCGGGAAACGTTTGGATTTTGCAAATCGCTCCAAAAGAAAAAAGAATCTAAGAGAGCTGTTTTCTCAATCCGGTTTTGAAGATTCCGATTCACTCGTAGAACAATGTTTTGACGTTGGTCTAGAAGAAATACCAGAAGAGTATCTCGATCTTTTCCAAACCTCGGAGGGAAAACACGCCTTTCTCATCGCATGGGAAAGTTATGAAACCCAATTCCATCTCGGAATTATGGAGACCGCCATTGACCGTGCGTCGAAAATCGTTTTTGCTCTAAAGCACTACAGTTACCAGGGCCCCAAAGAAACCCAAACCTTCTTTGCTCTTGATGAAGGAATCGAATCAGTCCTTACCATGTATGCCAGCAATTGGAAACAGGGGATTGAACTATCCACAAGTCTCGAGCGTGAGGTATTCATTATGGGGCGACCAAACGAGTTGGTGCAGGTCTGGACGAACCTCCTTTACAATTCTATCCAAGCCTGCCCCGCCCAAGGCGGAAAAATTCATATCTCACTTATGGCATCTGATACCCAAGCCAGGGTCCGCGTGCGGGACAATGGGATTGGAATTTCGTCCGAAAATATGAATCGGATTTTCGAACCTTTTTTCACTACAAAAGATCTTGGGTCCGGAACAGGACTGGGTCTTCCCATCGTCAAAAATATCATCGAAAGCCATGGTGGTTCCATCCAAGTCACTAGTAAACCCGGTCAGACTGAGTTTGAAATCCTTCTACCCCTAGCAAATTCCTAGGATTTCTCCATAAAGTTGTAATGAGTAATCTGACAATGGCAAAAATATGTTAAAAATGTGCAAAATTCGTTAATTTATTTCTTGCCAATGTTTTCTGTGAGGTAGATTCTTTAAAAAAACAAAACTTCGGAGAAAAAGAAAATGCGAACAATTCTTACTCTAATTTCGGCTCTGCTTTTTGCGGGTTCGATTAGTGCACAAACCTACACTGTGTTCATACACGGAAAATCGGACAAAAACCATAATGGCGTTGGAACGACGGACGTAAACGGCTACTGGGGAAGTTCAGCAAACACAGTATCAGGTGCCAAAATTTTTATTGGTTATGATGGAAAAACAGACCCAAGAACATACGGATCTGCGCGAGCTCAAACAAATATTTCAACTGGACTTTCTAACTTCTGCCGCGGGAGCAACACTTGCAAAATCGTTTGCCACTCTGCTGGTTGTTATGCCATCGAGTTTTGGTTATCTAACCTAGGCGCGACTGCTTCTTCTCGAGGATTCAATGTCACAAAAGTAACTGCTCTTGCAGCTGCTTCTGGTGGTTCCGAACTGGCTTCTGCTTTGAACGGAATTACATTTGGCTTTGGTGGAAATGCAATGGACAAATCACTAATTGTTTCCACTGCACGCGGCGCTTTCAACCACAACAATACAGGTGGGGTAGGAATATTCCACGTTCCTGGCTACAAAGGAATGTTTGGTGCCTCTTTAATTCTTCCTGGCGAAGATGATTACGCTGTTGC
>JALOTI010000128.1 GCA_025457985.1 Leptospira sp. | reverse complement strand
GCGAAAATTTTAACTGGTGGGGGAATTCCAAAATCTTTGGCCGGTGCTGGTTATTTTTTTGAACCAACCGTAATCACGGATGTAAAACAAAACTATGATATCGTACAAAATGAGGTTTTTGCTCCAGTTTTAACTATCCAAAGTTATGACAAAGAGGAAGACGGAATCCAAATGGCAAATGATGTAAACTATGGACTTGCGTCCAGTATTTGGACCAAAGATGTAGCGCGCGCTATGCGGGTGTCTAAACGTTTGGAATTTGGAACTGTCTGGGTAAATGACCACCTTCCTCTTACCTCAGAAACACCACATGGTGGATTTAAACAGTCTGGTTTTGGTAAAGACCTTTCGGCAGAAGCAGTAAGTGACTACCTTATCACCAAACACGTGATGATTGGTGGCGTTTAAGAGAATGTTTGAAACTTACAAATCATCTACCAAGAAGTGTATACTTCTTGGTAGAATTTTATTTTTAGTTTTGATCTTTAGTTTTGTTTCCAATTGTGTTACCCACCAATTCCAGAGTCCGTATTCAGAAGACGGAATTTTACTTGCAGGTTGGGAAAAACAATGTGAAACAGAAAGATCATTTACGCAGTGGTATTTGTTTTGGGGTTCTTACCCTATTAATAAAATTGATGAAAAAGAATTTTTCCCAAGTAAGGCAAAAAGTTATAAATTTTCAATAAAAACAACTTGGTTAGATGGTGTGATCACTACTTTGGGAGGTAGCACTATTTCTCTTACGAGAAAAACCTTGGTAATTTCTGAATGCACCAATTGAAAAAATTTCTAATTCTCTCTAACTGGAAAACTTAAGGTTCTATTTTCTTAATCGCATGGTTGGAGCTATCGGTAATGAATAGATTGCCGAATGCATCACGAACAATTCCTTTTGGCTGGTTGAATCTTGAGGTCAATTTTGTAGCATTGATATTTCCACAAGAGGCTGTTGGCGGTCTTCCACCTGCATAGGTTGTGACAAACCCGGTTGGAGTGATTTTTCGAATCGCACAGTTCCCAGTGTCAGTTACATATAGATTGCCCACAGGATCGATAGTGATGCCCTGTGGTTGGTTGAACCTGGCAACTGAGGAAGCTCCATCCACAAACCCACAATTGCCAGATACGGTTGGACCAGCGAAGGTAGTAACAACTCCTGCACTTGTAATCTTTCTTATGGCGCAATTACCTGAGTCTGTGACGTAAAGATTTCCAAATGCATCTATTGTGATACCTTTTGGAGAAGAAAATCTTGCTGCTGTTCCCGTTGCATTTGTATAACCGCATACTCCTACAGAAGAAGGAGCAGTACCAGCCAGTGTGCTCGCTGTCGTTCCTGATATCCTTCTTATAGAACAATTTCCAGTATCCGTGACATAGAGAATTCCGGCTGAATCTATAACAATTCCTTCGGGATAGGAAAATCTAGAAGTTGTACCGTTACCATTCGTATTTGCACTCGCATTATTTCCATTATTCGTCGTTACATTGTTTGGCGATGCAACGAGTATTCTGCGAATTGAATGGGAAAACTTGTCGGTCAAAAAAACTTGTGAATTGGCAACTGTAACAGCAATCCCTTGGGGGTAGTTGAATCTACTGACAAGCCCATTTGTGTTATTCACATACCCACAAAGTCCAGAATTTGAACCTGCAAAAAAACTAACTGTCCCAGTTGAAGTAATTCTTTTCACAGAACAGTTGTTTGTATCAGTGACATAAATATTGCCACTGCCATCAATCGCTAAGTAACTAGGGTTTGAAAATCTTGCCGTTGTACCAACTCCAGCAGTATTGCCAAAAATTCCATCCGCTGATCCAGCAAAAACAGTCACTTGACCAACATCAACTACAGAAAATTGGAATGTGTAATCAGACACCAAAGGATTTAGAGATAGATCTGAGACCTGAGAACTCACAATTACATCTATAGTCGAGTAAGGAGTCCAACTTTCATTTGCTATAAAAGAAATAGATGTTTGACCTATTTGAGTGATCGTTCCGGATATTGGAATTCCATTGGACTCAACTCTGATCGAATTAGAATCGATAGAGCTATTTAGAATCGGTTCCGAAAAATGAATAAAAATAGGGGCATTTAAACCATTGTTAGCTGAATTTTCCGATGGAGATACGGATGTGATAGCTGGAGGAGTCGAATCCACAATGTTTTTTGTCGTAAACCGTGACTTAAATTCCTCCGCGAGTATCCTTCCATTTGAATCACCAAACCCAGAGTAAACGGTGACTGCATGATCTTGGTTTCCAACTAAATCTGACTCAGGTAAAAAAACTAAAAAATTTCGATTCTGAACCGAGTTTCCACCTATTATTTGATTGTTTCTTACTATCTTAAAAAATTCCGAGCTTGGGTTCTCCTTTGCCAATTCATTGGAAAACTCAATTTGGATCGCTGAATTAAGTGGGACGTCTACCGCTTGGTCTGGTGGTTGGACAGATCTTACGAGAAAGGGAGAGTTGGAATTTCCTATTTGGCTTAAAATGGCAAAGAAAGCAGTCGGGTCCTGTTTGGCTTCGTTTTGCAACAGTGGAAAAAATCCACAGCCACTCAAAAAAACTGTGATGATAATCAAGAACCTATGCATTCCATTGCCCTTATTCTAATTGTCGAACTTGAAACTGCCCAAACTGAATCATCTTGGGCATAAATTGAGCCCTGGTTTCTAAAACAGAAACCATATCAAATACGACGAAACATGGGGCAGATTCTAAACAATTGCCGAGTTTTTTTTACAGGAAGTAAGGATGAATCAATCTGTCGGATAATCTGAAAAAGAAACCAATCCGCGTGTAAGAGACGACACCTGGAGTATGAAAGTTTCGAAACGCTCCCTGTAGTTTACTAACAGACGGGATACAAATTTAAATTATGAAATCGATTTGTTAGATACTTGGCTTAAAAATTCTTTAAATGAGTCGATTTCTTCTGTGAAAAATACCGGTCTTGGGAGTTTTCCTGATTTCAGTAAAAAGACAATACCTTGGTTGTGCAAAACTACTTGGTCCAATTCATCAGCAAGATAGGTGTAACTCACATTTCCAGAATGGAATACAAATTTGCCGGAAGACTCCACCAAACTACCCTCTCCCACTCGTTTGAAGTTGCGGTAGTTTTCATCGGAATCACCATCCAAGGCAGTCTCAGTTTTTCCAAATTCTATTTTCCCGGAATGGTCCATATACAGAACGCCAGAAATTTCAAAACGTACTTCGGGTATCTCTTGCTCCTTTTCCAATCCGGATGGAGTCTGCGTCAGGACTTCTGTTTTTTCTACGACTGGAGGTGCTTTTGGTTCCTCAAACTGTCGGGTTTCTCTGGAGGATGATATCTCGCGTTCTCTCCGGATTCTCTCTTCGAGTTGGGGAGAGACGGCTGGTGGTGGGGAGTAGCGAAACGATCCGGCTTGCCTTTCCCTCTGCCTTTCCGGTTTCGGTTGGTTCGGCGCAAGGGACACATAGAGAAAACAGAGCACCCCAACTAGAATCATGGCAAAAGCTGCGAACAACATTCTGCTTTGATTATCTTCCTGTTCTTCAATTCCCTTGATTACATTTTTTCTTTACAATCAGTTCCAAAAAAGAATCCTTTCCTATATGTTCGAAGAACAACCATCTACCTTCAAAGAAAAAGTCTACCGCACAATCATTGGTCTATTTTTATTCATTTTAGTCGGAACTCTCATCATTACATTCCTCCCAGGAGATGCGGAGCAGAGTTTTATCGGTGCCTTAACTGGGCAATCTTCTACAAAAGCTGGAAATGTAGCAGGACGTTCGATCCCTATCGACTATTTCAATGCGGCAAAAAGAGATTGTTACTACCGGTACCAGCAGTACGGCAGGGAGATGGCACAAAATGCGGAGATTTTGAACACCTGTGCATATTCCACCGTTAAAGAAATCTATATTGCGAACGATATGGCAGAGGCGGTTGGTTTCCAGGTCTCGGAAACAAAAATCAAACGCGAATTGTCCAAACAGGCAAGGGAGATATTCAAGGAATCCAGCTCCCAAGCAGGTTACGGCGAAGAAGACTCAAGATCCCTAGTGGAAATCTACCAGCAAATCTACCGATCTGTTCCTATTGCCTACCGAGTGGATACATCAACAGCTTACGCACTTTACCCTGAGTTTTTGGACCAAAAGCTCTATCCTTCTGACCACGAAACTGGTATTAAAGAAGAAGCGAAACAAGCAAAGATATCGTTTCGATTGGTTGCATTTTCAGAAGTACAGCTGTTAAACGCTTTAGAAGCAAAAATCCAAATAACGGATGAAGAGCTATTGAAAGAATATGAGAAAGAAAAGAAAGATGGTAGTCTCTCAAAAGACGCCAGCGGAAATTTCGTCAGTTTTGAAACACGAAAGCCCCTCCTACTCTCGAAAATGAAATTCGACCGCAAACGCAAAGAAGTCGAAACTTGGAAAGGAAGGATTTCACAGAAAACGAGTCTGCCTAA
Source organism: Leptospira sp. (assembly GCA_025457985.1). Classification (GTDB taxonomy): domain Bacteria; phylum Spirochaetota; class Leptospiria; order Leptospirales; family Leptospiraceae; genus Leptospira_A. Next base: position 1,534 of record JALOTI010000128.1, on the reverse strand, counting down.
TGCTTTGGAAGAAATTTCCAAAGAAGTGGGATCAAGTATAGAATCTGTAGCACCAACTTCTCTCTCTGATTTAAAATTAGTTTCCACGAACAAGGGAGTTTCCTACCGTTTGGCAAACTCAGAAAAATTCTGGGAGGCATTGGCATCCAACCCGTTTGGAAAGAAAATGGTCGTAGGTCCGCTAAATGACAATGACAAACAAGTTTATGTGGAGTTCGGAGACTTGAGTTTCGGAAGTTCCAAAACGTCCAAACCAGAACCTTCCATCTCAGATTTTTCTAAAGACCGACAATTACTTGGCTTTTTTGTTGAAATAAACCAGTCCTTAGCGCAAGAATACAACATCGAGAAAAAAGGCATTCTCGCTACAGAATAAATGCAAATCAAAGCAGACTTTATCAATCCCTTTCTGGAAGCAGCAACGATCGTTTTTCGAGATGTTTTGCAACAAGAGTTAATCCGTGGAAAAATTGGAATCAAAGATTCTCCTGCTCCAAGTCATGAACTAGCAATTGTAATCGGAGTAGTTGGGTCCTTCAGTGGGGAAGTTGTATACAGTATGAACTATGATGCTGCCTACAAAATATCTCGTAAATTGGTACCTGGTCTTTCCGATGAAGACGTGCAAAACGAATACAAAGACATTTTAGGTGAGATAGCCAACATGACCACAGGTAATGCTATGAACATTTTTACCTCGGCCGGTCAATCCGTTGAAATTACGACTCCAAACATCCAGGAATCTAAAACAACTAACGTACGTTTTAATAAGAAACCGACTCTTTCTATCAATCTTTATTCCAAATTTGGTCGGATTGAAGTGAATGTTGCGATTGCCTAAATTGGTTGATCCATCATTTTAAGGCGGTCTTTCGTTTCCCGTCGAAAGTCTAGTCCAGGGTTCGTTGTTTTTCCCTCTGACTCTCTCAAATAGATTTCATAGTATTTTTTAGATCTTTCTATATCTCTCTCTGACCAAGGGCTTTCATACAGCCTTCCCAATTGGTAGTGGCTAGGTAAAAATTCATCCGCTTCTTTGAAGTCTTTTAAAATAGTAACCAAATGATAAGCAGCCGGTTTGAATTCCTTCTTGCGGAGGAGTAACACGGCAATCGCATAATGCGACTTAGGAGTCAAAGTAGGATGTTTTGGAAAATCGTTGATCAATTTTAAATATTCTTTGTATGCTTTCTCTTCAGACTCAGGTTTTCCCATTCGATCGAGAGACCTCGCCATCTCAAACTGAGCTTTGATTTTTGCGTCGGGATCTTCCAGTTTTTCAACAATGCCGATAGATTCTTGATCTTTTCCATCCAAAGAAAATAGATTTGTATTTTCAATCTTTGCTTGGTTTGATTTCCCACCTTCTTTTGTAGCTGATTCCGAAAACTCTGTTTCCGCCTTTGATTTTTGGTTTCTCGTAAGGTAGGACTTCCCTTTCTGAAAGGAACCAAGGCTAGGATCTAATTTCTCTTTTTTCTTTTTTGCAGTCGGTTTTATTTTTGGCTCAGTTGCGGTTTCAGAAGGAGAAATA
>JALOTI010000127.1 GCA_025457985.1 Leptospira sp. | reverse complement strand
TGGATAGATTTTAAAGAGTCTAAGGAAAAATTGTTTTTCGATAATTGCAATACCTGATTTTGTTTTTGCCTCTACGTCCTTTGTGTACAAATGAAACTCAAAATATCCATTTCTAAACTTACCATCTTGCGTAAGTCTATCTCCAATTCGAAAACGAATAGGCTGTTTCGGCTCAATTCCATCTAAATTTGTGTCACCTGCAGGATCCGCCTCTGATTGGATTAAGACCCGCTCACGAGCATTCATTTCTCTTACTTCCGTTGTGTTTGGAAATACTATTAAAACCTTTCCTTCCCTTCGGAAATCCAATACATACTTTTCTTTGATTTGATCGGGTAGATTGTAAATATCCTGATCTTTGGATGTGTTAACAGCTCGAATCATGATCGTAAGGTGGTGGTCAACTACTTCGGTTGAATGAGTCTTTATCGTACCTTCATGTTGGCCAATAGTAATAATCTTTTCGGCAGGGTCACCATGAATCGAATATTTAAAAATCAAACCCGGATCTGGTAAATCTTTAGTTTTAATGGTATGGGATGAAGTATTTACAGCAGTTACAGGAGGCGTCTGAGTGATTGTGCTAATATCCGCAATATTTGATTCTTGCTTTTTTGCTGATGGCCTCTCTTTCACTTTTTTTTGATAAAATTTTACATTCCCACCGAGATTCGATTTTAACTTAACTAAGGTTAATCTTTGCATTACTACAATCAAAGCAAGTACTGCGACAAAAAATACTAAAAGGAAAACCCAAGTTTCATAAGAGTTAACCTTGTCTTCTAAAGCTCTAATCTGTTCTATAGAATAAGGATTCATCAATTGGCCAAAAATCATTTTATAACCTCGTTAGATATAAATTCCATGAATAAACGAATCTGTAGATCCCACATAAAGTCGATTATCGAATATAACTGGCTTTCCGTTGATGTTTCCATCCGTATTGTATTTGAGGTAGAGAGCCCCGGTCATATTCTTAAGCCCATATAAAAAGTTATCTTCTGATCCAAAGAATACGTGATCACCATGAACAAGTGCCTCACTACGAATTCGTCCATTTGTCTTAAAACTCCATTGTTGTTTGCCATAAAGATTCAAACAATGAAAGGTTCCATCATCGCTTCCAAACAAAAAGAACTCATCATTCCCAATTACAAACGATGTTATATCTGAATGAACAGCACTTCTAGCGGGATAAGTCCAGACTGTCTTTCCAGAAACCCTATCAATACAATAAACAAAACCATCTAACGAACCTGTTAGGACAAAATTGCCTTTTTGAGAAACATAAGGTTTACAACGTATTGGTCCATCCGTTTTGACAGACCAAAATTTACTTGCTCCTTCCCCTCCATATCTTAACGCATGCAGGTGTTTGTCCTCACTCCCAATAAAAATTGTGCCACCATCGATTGCAGGTGAGGAAACAAGACCTTCCATCTTATGTTCCCAAACTTTTTTACCAAAATTCTGATTGGATGAATCTCCGCCCACATAACAATCATAAGCATGAATTCCGCTGATAGTTGCGACGATCAAAATTCGACCCGTAGTTAGAAGTCTCGAAAAAACAGTCAGACCAATATTTCTTTGCCAAACTATTTCTCCTGGTAGCGGTTTTCCCTTTTCATCAAGTTTAATTTGGATGGACGCTATCAATCCTTGTTTGGTGACAAAAAATATATGATCACCTATTACGACTGGAGTTCTGTATATTGCACCAGGAACATTGACATTCCAGACCAGTGCAGAAGTTTCATCATTTGCGGTAAGAAATAGAATTTCGCCTTTGTGATTTGTGGACAAAATGTATCTTAAATCACCTTTTTCATATCCTACAATTCCAGAAGTAATATGTGCTTTGGTTCGATAATTTAGAAAGCCTGTTCCTGGAGCTTTTTTTGGATCGTGAGCATCACTTTCGAGTTCCGCCAAGGTGTCTTCGGCTTGCGGTATATTGCCTGAGATTCGAAAACTCTCATCGACACGTAAGGCTTCCTTAGGAGAAAAAGCTTTCAATTCTTTGTATACAAAACCCATAATATTTCGAGACCAATACTACTATTGTCGACCGGTTAAGGGAAGAAAAAAACTCACTACGAAGGAAAAGAGATCGACAGAGTCCTGGGAATTCCCGAATTTTTGCACTATGTCGTTTTACACAAAGGTTTCCCTTTTTTTATTCGTTCTTTTTTGTTCCTTTACTTCGATTTTTTCGGAATCGGGAACCGAGGACTATATTGCAACCAAAGATCCAAAAGGCACCTATCAAATATTTGGTGAAAAAGTAAACCTTAGAGAAGCCACAAACACTAAGTCTAAAATCGTTTCTGTGCTAAACCCTGGAGACAGGATTCAAATTTTGGAAGTTACTAAAGAAAAATTAGAACAAAATCAAATGACTGATTTCTGGTATAAAATCAAAGCGAAAGACAAATCTGGTTATTTATGGGGTGGGCTGATTGCCGACTATAGCTTTGTAGATTCCAAATTTACTATCCTTTGTAAAATTCTAGGTCCCAAAAAAACAGGACTCGAACTCAGAGTCGTCCAAAACGAGAAAGTAATCTCAAACCTAAAGATAAACGACGGTTCAGTTGGCAACGATTCATGGGGTTATATCAAATACAAAGAGAAAGATTTTTCTCCTGCCCCAGATTCTATTTTTGGTTTGAAATACTTCGTTTTTTCAGAAATTGAGTATGGTTATACCCAACAAACAATACTTAGCCTATCTAAAGATGGAAAGTTGACCAGTCATTTTTCTTGGCTTGAAGGTAGTTGTGACCCTCCCGCTTGTATGGAATCCTGGTTAGTTTTTCCGAGTGAAACTCTTAAAAAAGATGAAATCATCAATAGAAGCGAAACCAAAGGACAAAAAAATACAATTATTGAAATATCAAGAAGTTATGATATAGACGATCCAAAATCCAATGATTACTTTAAAAAACTCCATATCTGGAATGGTAAAACGTTTCAAACTAAGGAAGACTAACTTATGTTCAAAAAAATACTATTGATCCTTCTTACAAATATAATTGTTTTACCTCTATTTTCATGGAACAACCACGCAGGGATTACGTATTTAATTTTGAAGGATTATTGGAAAGAGAAATCACCAAAATCCGTTCCTGCCGAATCCTTGGAATCTTTTTTGAAAAAGGAAAGACAAGGAATTCCAAGCGTTTTAGCCGACGCTGAACTTTGGGCAAAATCAAGACTGCCACACCTAACAGACATTAATGATACTTTAAAATTCAAACCAAATGAAAATGATTCTGATATTACGGTCAAATTTCTAAAAGCAATCCGGGTCAACCCAAACCACAAAACAAGTTTATATATTCAAAAATTAGAATCTAGATCTCCGTCCAATTTTGCTTTAGAAAATTTAACCATTTTACAAGATAAAGGGAAGTTAGTAAATGAAACCTTTCTCGGCCTTAAAGAAGGAGAAATGGTAGATCCTGTCGACATTTTGGTAACTGCTGTTGATGAACCAGATTACGATTTAGATCTATATTTGTTTGAAGACAGTGGTTTGGAACAAACGAAGATTTATGGATTCGGAGAACAGCCGTTCGGAAATCCAAAGTATGAATATAGTTCACAAGCTCCGTTTCACATGGGGTTTTATCATGAACCATCCATCATATTTACGTTAGCTGGTTTTTTAAAAAAGACCTACCCGGAATACCGAATCCATCAATTTACAAAACTTTCTGAGTTTGCCTTTCGGACGGGACACAAGTATTGGGGATATCGTTTCGCGGGCTGGGCTCTCCACTATATACAAGACCTCACACAGCCGTACCATTCCTCGGTTTTACCAAGAGTGAGTGCAACAAAACAAATCGGTGTCCAAGTCATATCAATGGTTGGAATCAGCTCCCCTAAAAATAATATGATCGAACATGTTACGAATCGACATACTTTAATTGAAGAGTATCAATACTATCTTATAAAAGAGATCATTCAAAAAAGAGATTGGGAACATCCGGTTTGCACCTCGATTCAGTTAGACGGTAAATCAAATTCGGTCTGGGATGGTTCCCTATTTGTTCGAGATGGCGTCGCAAAAGAAGCGTTTGATGTCGCTGAGGCGGCAGATGAGGAGCTCGAAAAATTAAAATTAGATAGATATGAGAAATTGTATGAAAATGCTCACCCTATCCATACGATACTTGGCGGCCTTTTAAAAAATACATCTAAACATACAAGATCTTATCTGAACCAATTTTCCCTAGATTGAAGATTCAAACGAAGGAAACTGGCCCCATAAGAAAATCTTAGATTAAGAGATCTCCGTTTCGACACCGAATCTTTCTAATAGCTCCAGAGGTATAATTTCCAAAGCACGTTTGTGAGTGGATTCGAGAAAGACCTTTGGAGGAACTCCATTTCGGTAAGCTTCTAACCAACGGCTGGCACAAAGGCACCAACGCTCTCCTGGACGAACCCCAGGGAATTGGTATTCCGGTCTTGGAGTCATAAGATCATTGCCAGATCGTTTTTGAGAAAGTAAAAATTCTTCGGTAGCTAAAACGCAGACCGTGTGCGAGCCAAGATCTTCGTCGGAGGTATTGCAACACCCATCTCTAAAAAAACCTGTTAAGGGGTCTGTCGAGCAGGGCAACAATTTCGTACCCAAAACATTTATAGAATCATTCATTTCCACAGATATAGATTGGTCGAACTAGGAATCTTGCCAAGATTTTAAATGAAAATCTAGATACGATCCCGCAAAAAAATAAGGAGGGTAGAATTACCCTCCTTCAAACGACCTAAATGGTCTTGGAAAGCCCAAAACCAAAATACTATACATAAGTATACTTGTCAAACAATAAGCAAAAATTATTCACGAACCCAGAAAGGAATCGACTTAAAATCCACACCGTTTATCGAAAATCTCACCACCCATTTTCCAGAAATCTGAGGATTCGACTTCAATTCAAAATAACGTCCCTCATACAAGTTTTCTTCCTTGCTCTTCCAATCAATCTTAATGGGATCTAAGGTCCCATCCTCCTTTGACACTTCCACTTGAATTTGATGGTTTCCTGGTTGTAAAAACTGAAGGTAGATCAAAATATTCTCACCTAACCGAAACTCGGTCGTACCACAATTTTCCTTTTCTAAGGACTTTGACATCTTACAAAGATAGATATCTTTTGATTCTATAGGGAAGTTAGGTGGAGATTCTCCCTGTTTGGGATGCCAATATATAAAAAAAGTCTTTAAAATATCCCGACTTTTATATTGGGTTAAAAAAACGGTGGGAATGGTTGTAACTTCAAAGTTTTTATTCGGTTTATGAACTTCAAAATGAAGGTGTGGACCTTGCGTATAGCCAGTATTACCCGAATAACCGATCATCTGTCCCGCAGTTATAGTATCACCAGGCCGAACAAGCACACCCTTCTGCTGTAAATGAGCATAATTTGCAAGAGTTCCGTCCGAGTGCTGGATAATTATAAAATTTGCCTTCGAAATCAAATCAGGACGAAATCCTCCTTCCAGATACCGATCTTCTGTTGCGACAACAAAACCGTCTCTTGCGGCATAAATCGGAGTTCCCATCTCCATCAAAAAATCTAAAGCGTACGCAAACTGACCTTTATGTGTAATTTTTCCATTATATCCTTGGGAAATTCTGATTTTTTCTTCAGGACCAAAAGGAAGACGATATGTAACGGAATCATCATGTTGGCTTTCCCAGTCTCCTGGCCTAACTCTATAAGCAAAAGAACGAAATGCATACTTTCCTTTTTCTTTATATTCTAATTTTAGTACTGATGTTGGCTCATTTCCCCGAATAACCGTATATACTGGCAAAGGTTTCGAGGGAATCAGATTTGTGAGATTGGCATCTAATTTAATACTTGTAGCCGCGTTCGGATTTTGATTTTTGTTTCGTAGGAATAGTTCAATACCCGACTCATCTTCCACTTCTAGGAGGCAAATCCATTCACGATTGCAGTCTTCTTTGTTTGCTTCTTGCGATTGAAGTGAGAAAAAAAATGTAGTATATGCGAATATTACAAATATTAAAACATTTTTCACTA
>JALOTI010000126.1 GCA_025457985.1 Leptospira sp. | reverse complement strand
TTATAAATATATTATTTAATATTAGATAAACTTTTCTAGTGTTGGTTTTTTAAACTAAAATAAGTGAAAAATTTTTTTTTATTTTATTTATTTTTTGATATCTTTGTCAAACAAACTAAATACGATTACCAAAGATAAAATGGACAATGTCAGCATATCGTTTAAATCAAGTTTTGCGACTTTCCAGATAACTAATCCCACAGCCATGAGAACAAAAGCTTGGAGGGTAACATAGACCATAACTCCCGTTGGAGCTTTTGGATCGTATTTTTCTTTGTATGCTGGCTCCTTAAATTCATCCGCTGGCGTGCGCAAATATTCAGGCTTCCAACCTGGTGGTCCAAAGACTACTTTGAAGGCATCTTTCAGTGATGTAGATTTTAATACGTTAATTAGAATATCCTTGTAAACATGAAAGTTCACGGTAATCGGGTTGAATGAGTTTACTGGCTTTGTGAGCCCATAAATTGGGTCCTCAGTTTCCCATTCAAATGTGCCGAACAAACGATCCCAAATGATAAAAATCCCACCATGATTTCTGTCCAAATACTTTCGTTGTGTTCCGTGGTGGACTCTGTGGTTTGAGGGAGTTACCATAAATTCTTCAAAGATACCCAATTTACCACCAAACCTGGTGTGTACGACAAACTGATATACTTTTAAGATTCGGTGGCTAAGTAAAAACATCTGCCAAGGCATTCCCAAAAAAGCCATAATGAGATAGTAACCGTATTCATAAACTCTCTGTAATCCGTTTCCGCGAAACGCAACGGAAAGATTCATTTCTTGAGTAGAATGGTGTGTAACGTGATTTGCCCAGAGTAAATTTACCTCATGGCAATGTCTGTGAAACCAATAGTAAATAAAATCCGCGAAGACTATGGCGAATGTCCAAACGCCAAGCGCATACCAATTGATTTGAAATTCGGGAGAGAATTGAAACGGGGCATCCAAAGGGAAAAAATCAAATCCCAGTGTTTTTAGTGAATAATTCGTTTCGATGATATTGTAGACGTAGAGAGCTCCTAAGAGAATCACAACACCGACAAGTGCGAAAATAACCCCGGTGCTAACATCCGCAATCAAAACATTCAGTCGGTAATACTGTTTTCCTTTGATGTAAGAGACAAAGAGCTCGATGCCAATCAAGGCAACCATCACGATAAAGGCATACTCCATAAAAACATCGCTATTCATTGGTGGATTCTACCCTCCTAGTACTAAAATTTGGTAAGGTGTCCGATGAGTCAATGTCCATTTCCCAAAAAGAATCCATGGTAAAATTGAACAGGTATTCGACTTGTTCAATTTCTCAAATTTTGTCAGAATGGTAGCGTATACAGAAATCCTTTCCAACCCGGTGCTCGGAGAAAGATTGGTTCAATGGAGTGGAGTGCGGCCTAAATGAAAGAAGAGATTCCCGTTTTAAAAGGAAAAACAAAAAAAGAACTCCAAGAAATTTGTGAAAAATTAGGATTGGAGTCATATCGAGCCAATCAGATTTATACTGGAATATATAAGAATCGTTATACGAGTATCGATCAATTCACAACTCTCTCCAAAGACGTCCGAGAAATTTTAAAATCTAAAACCTCCTATCCAGAAATTGAATTGGGTCGTGACCTAACCTCCAAAGATGACGGAACTCGAAAGTTTACCTTCTATGTAGATGATAATAAAGAAATTGAAGCAGTTTGGATCCCCTCTGGCGATGGTGGACGTAAAACCATTTGTATTTCTTCGCAAATTGGATGTACTCTCAACTGTAAGTTTTGCGCTACAGGGCTTCTAGAATTTAAGGGCAATTTAGCTACCTGGCAAATTTTAGACCAAGTTCTCCAAGTTGAAAAACTTGTTGGAGATAGAGCGACCAATATCGTTTTTATGGGTATGGGTGAACCCATGCACAATTATTTTTCCGTTTTAAAGGCAGCCCACATCTTAAGGGATCAAGATGGTTTTGGTTTAGGAGCTATGCGTATCACCATTTCCACGGCAGGGGTCACAACTGGAATCAAACGATTCATCGAAAATAAAGAGCCATTTAATTTTGCTATTTCACTCAATCACCCTAACCCAAACGCAAGGTCTTCGGTGATGGATGTGAATGATAAACATCCTTTGGATTTACTAATCGATTGTGCAAAAAAATTTACAAAAGAATTGGATCGTCCGATTACTTTCGAATATGTGATGATTCCCGATGTAAACATGGGAAGAGACAATGCAGAGAGACTTGCAAAGATAGCAAGATCTGTAAACAAATGTAAAATAAATGTCATTCCGTTAAACACTGATTTTACGGGGTGGAGAAGACCGACTGATGAAGAGGTCATGGAATTTGTAAATATTCTTAAATCAAAAACAAAAGCGCCTATCCTAAATAGAAGGAGTCCGGGACGGGATATCAATGGCGCTTGTGGTATGCTTGCATTAAAAGGAGTTCGAAGTGAAGTTCGTTAGGTTTTTCTTTTTAGTTCCATTGATGTTTTTTGGAATGTTTTGTCAGGATATAGTCGAAGAAAAATGTCAATTGGCATGTGAGCAGTTTATTTCTTGCACAGAGAAAGAACTCAAACTTGAATTATCAGTTGATGTGAAACGAACAGGACGAATCCAATGTATGGACGGCTGTACCACACATAATAGCGATATTTTGCAGTGTTTTGACCAAGAGCCAACTTCCTGCAAAGGTTTTGGAGAATGTTTGAAACAAATAGGGACCTTCGAATGAAAGAAACACTCAACTCATCTGAGAAAATTTTTTATAGACTACTTTTATTACTTGGTTCTCTTCCAATTCTATTTACTCTTCCTCTAGATGTAATCGATATCGATAGCTCTCAGTATGCAGGTATTGCTCGGGAGATGGTAGTCTCGGGTGATTTTTTTACTTTGATCGATAATGGTCGGCGTTACCTAGACAAACCCATCCTTACATTCTGGACAATTGCCTCTTCCTTTTCCATTTTTGGTATTGGAAATATTGGTTTTCGTATTCCAGCTCTTGTTTTGAGTTTTTTATCTGTTTATTCCATTTACCGCATCACAATTTTAGTTTGGGGCAACGAAAGGCAGGCCTACCTCGCATCTATTTTTTATCTAATACTTCCTGGTTTTTATGCCATGATAGTTGATCCAAAGATAGACGTGTATCTTACTGCGTATTTAGTATTTACCTATCATTTTTACTACTTAGGTAGAAAGGAAAACCCCAACTACTACTATCTCATGTATTTGATGATGTCTCTTGGTTTTATAACAAAGGGTCCAATCAGCGTTGTTATTCCCGCACTCTCCATCGGAGGTGATATCCTCTTCCGTAGAGATTGGAAACTCCTTCTTTCCATGAAAATTCCCTTAGGAATTCTGGTTCTCTTTTCCTTTCCCTTGTTTTGGAGCTTCCTTCTGTACCAAAACTTTAACTCCTATGGCCCATCCTTTTTTCTATGGATACAATCCTTTGGTCGGTTTTACAAAGAGATGTATGATGTAAAATTTGATCCGTTTTATTTTTATAAATCTTTTTCGTGGGCTTTTTTTTCCGGTATCCTACCTCTCATTTTTTATATTGGATATAAAGCCTTTACTTATATAAAATCTTTAGGCACAAAAGAGATCTTACGTAAGATCAAAGCAAATGAATATAGGTCCGTTGATTTTGTAATTCCTTTCTGGGTTTTTTTATTCCTATTTCTAATTTCTTTTTCCAGATACCCGCTACCGCAGTATACGTATTGGGTTTTACCTGGAGCTGCCTTGTTCTTTGGCATGGTGGCAGAGAACAGTTTATTTGGATCTTCTGTCCAAAGGCTTCGGCCCTCATTTCTAGTTGCGGGGATTGTTTACTTTGTTGCATTCTTTCTTGCTCCAAGTTTTGTCTTGGATGCTGGGATTCTGTACTATGTTTTCGGAGCCATCGCACTGGTATTTATCGCCGTCTCAGCACAGCTACTGCCATTAGAAATACTCGTGCCAGTAGTAGGGGCAGTGTTATTCTTTAGCTCCATTAGTTTGCAATACTACCCACTACTGACCACCTACCAACCTTCCAAGGAGTTTGGAGCAAAGATTCGAGAATTGGAACCAAATGAAAAGACCATCTACACATACTGGCTTAGCAATTCCAAACGATCCTATTCCTTCTATTCTGAAAGGCAGTTTCGGAATGTTTATGATTCGGAAAAATTAAATGGTTTATTCGCAACGAAAAAGGAGCGGTTATTCATTGTTCCATCTGACAAACTTGCCGAGTTAAAACAAATGGCGGGAGATGGTTACAAGATGGAGCCAGTTCTCGAACGTGAATCTTTTAAAGTAGCAACACCTACCGTAAGTTTTCTTAAAAAAGAAACGAGATCCCTCGTGACCCAGAAAATTTCTCTGGTTTGGTTGAAAAAAATGTAGGGGAAATCCGCAAATTACCGAAAGTAAAACTAGGCTAAATTGTGTAAGTCTGGTTTTTAGGGCCCTTAGATGTCAAATCGGGGCCTCTTTTTTTTAAAGATATAAATTCGTACATTCTAAAATACTGAAATTTTTTCCTTCCGTTCTTTATAAATCTGGTTCGCCGTTTCAAAAATCTTTCCGTCTTTTTGAGACTGATTATCAAAAAGATAGGGACATCTGGATTTATTAGTTATGTCTCTTTTAATGTTTTTTCCCACTGATTTCCCTTACATACTTGCTTTTTTTCTGATTTTACCTTTCCTTGTCAGAAGACAGTGTAAACGGATTCAGGAAATCTGCGAATGAATATAAAAATACTCAAGATCTCTGTGCCTATCGTTGCAGTTGCAGCGCTTGCATATTTGATTTTTTCACCTAGCCGTTATGTGGGCTATTCACCCGACCAGCCCATCCCATTCAACCACAAGATACATGCAGGCGATAACAAAATCGACTGTAAGTATTGCCACACCGGTGTTGAAAACTCGGCTCATGCCACGGTTCCTCCAAGTTCCACTTGTATGAATTGTCATGGTGCAGGTAATGTTGCGGGCAACCAAGAGCATGTTAAATGGCTCAAAGAACAATACGATTCAAACACCCCAGTTCCATGGGTGAAGGTCCACGACCAACCTGACTTCGTATACTTCAACCACTCTCGCCACGTCCAGCGCGGTGTAGATTGTTCTCAGTGTCATGGAAATATGGCTGAGATGGTTAAGGTTCGCCAAAGCAAATCTCTGAACATGGGATTTTGTGTGGACTGCCACAGAGAGAACAACGCGCCTAACGATTGTTCTACTTGTCACAGGTAATCAGGAGTTAGAATTACTATTATGATGAAAGACGACAGTTTTCAAAAAGAAAAAAAGGCCCATTGGCAGTCTTATGAACTTCGCGGTACATCGCGCGAAAAGGCACTGCAAAAACAGGAATTTTATACCTCACCAGACCCATTGATTGCAAAAATCAAAAAAGGGGATTTTGATCGTAAGACATTTTTAAAGTTTATGGGAGCATCCGTTGTGATGACAACCGTAGGTTGTATTCCCAAACCACCGGAAAAAATTCTTCCTTACGTTGATGTAAATATTAGAAATCCAGAAACCAACGTGATCGAAGAGCAGTATGACTTTGTAAAACACGGTCATTCTTATCATTATGCATCTGTATGTGGAGGATGCTCGGTCGGATGTGGAGTTCTTGTAAAAGCAAGAGATGGAAGACCACTCAAATTAGAAGGAAATCCAAGCCATCCCATTTCGGAAGGTGCTCTATGTGCTTCTGGTCAGGCGTCGATTTTTGATCTTTATGACGCGGACCGTGCGAAGGAACCTCAAGCGATCATTGAAGGAAAACCAAAATCAAGCGATTGGTTTGTTTTAGACAAAGATGTCAAAGAAAAGTTAGCCAATAACAAAGGTAAAACGATTGTTGTTACTAAGCCACTTTCTTCACCTGCAACAAAGGAATTTGTAAATGAATTCTTAAAGACAGTAGGCGGAGGAAAACACTTAGAAATAGCAATTGGTACTGCTGATGACTCCATCGCCATCGCACAAGAGAAGTCTTACGGAAAAGCGGTTCTTCCTAACTACCATTTTGATAAAGCCAAAGTAATCCTTTCCATTGATAGCGACTTCTTAAACCAAGTAAAC
>JALOTI010000125.1 GCA_025457985.1 Leptospira sp. | reverse complement strand
CCTACGCGACCTATAAACATTACTACACAAATAGTAACTTTTCCGTAAAAGGATAGATTGGGTGTGATTCCTCGGGTAAGGCCTACAGTTCCAAAAGCAGAAACAACTTCAAAACAAAGATCTAAAAAATTTCCCGTTTCCGTGAGTAATAAAATAAAAACAGCAGAAAAGATAACAAACAAAGATAATACGATTGTTGCACTTGCTCGAGAAATTGATGCAGGTGAAATCGTTCGATACAGGATTTCCATCTTTTGTTTGCCACGGATTTGATTTAATATATTCAAAAAGGAAAGAGCAAATGTAGTAGTTTTGATACCTCCTCCAGTTGAAACTGGTGAAGCGCCGACCCACATTAAAAAGAAAGATAAAAAAGTTATCGGTATTCCCATGGTTGTTAGATCCAAAGTATTAAAACCAGCCGTTCGCGTTGTTATACTAAAAAATAACGAATGAAAAATCTTATCTCCCCAACTTAAAGTTGCTAGGCTAGCTTCGGATTCTAAAAGAAAATAAGAGATGGTTCCAAAAGTCCAGAGAATAAAGGATATGCTCAAAGCTAAAATAGTCGAAACAGACCAACGAAACTTCTTATTGGAGGAATGGAATAAACGGGATTTTAGCTGTGACAAAATTGGGAATCCAATTCCACCTAATACAATCAATACCATTATGGAGCTCAGGAAACTGTGATTCAATTGGAAGCCTTCTGTAGCAAGCCCGTTCGACAATAAGCTGAAGCCAGCATTGCAGAAAGCGGAGATTGAGTGAAAGGCCGAAAAGTAGATAAGCTCCGATGTTGAATAGCCAAGATCTTTTGGGATGGATAGGTAGAGCATACAAGCTCCCAATAGTTCTATCAAAAATGTTAGGATTGCTATTTGTTTTAATATATCTTTGGCTTTTCCAATTGTTTCTTCCGAAAGTAAGTCCTTAACAAGGAGAGTATCACTAACCGAAACTTTACCAGCCAAGAAAATAGAAAAGAAACTAGTGAGAGTCATAAGTCCGAGTCCACCAATTTGAATCAAAACTAATATAATCATTTGACCAGTCTTGGTAAATGATTTTGAGATATCCAAGGTACTTAGTCCCGTAACACAAGTAGCACTTACAGTTGTAAAAATAATATCTATGGTCGAAATATTTCCGTTAGTTGATTTTGGGAAATGTAAAAAAATAGTTCCAACTACGATAATAGAGATAAACGAAAAAATTAATACAAAACTTGGATTGAGCTTTTTGTACTCACTGTTTTTATTTAGTCTAAAAAAATGAGCAAGATTTGAGAAAAAAAATAGTATTTGATTGATTGATAAAAAAAGAAGTGTTCCATCATCCCCAGACACCATCAAGTTTGAAGTAAACTCGGTAATTTCTTTTTTATAAATAAACTCAATACTGATCAAAAACAAAATCATCATTTCAATCTTATGAAAGTTGATGTATTCAATTATTGGTTGTGAGGTGAAAATTAGTGATAGTATCTCATAAAATATAAAAAAGTAGACTAGAATGGTTACGGTAAAACGAGCATATAGTTCCCAATCATTTGGATAATAAAATCCGTATTCACAAATCAATATAATGAAAGAAATAATCCCAGATATAGTATACAAGCTACGTCCGAGAAATCGAAAGTTCTCAAAATAATACTTTCTAATTTCGTGTTTCTTTCGTTCTAGTTCTTGGAGAAGGTGCCGGAAACTGGCAATGATTCGTTTGGGACTCAAGGTTTTGATTCAGCGAGTTGCTTTTTCTTTTCTCTATGTTCTTCCAATCGTTTTTGGTCGAGATAGACATTCGTACTAGAAAGCCCAAGAGATCCAATCAATAAGACAGCACTACCTTCTGCCGCTTTTTGCAAAGCTACAGGCATTAGTGCGACAGCAGCCGAGGATGCACCCACAGCGAATGGTAGAGTTAAAAAGAAAATAATATAGCCACGTCTGAATTTAGATTCTTCGTACACTGCCTCTTCATCAAATTCTTCTTTTTTCTTTTTGTTGTTTTCTTGTTTGAGTCTGCTTTTTTGAAGATTTTTCTGAAGTGCTTGTTCGTTGATTTCCCCCGTTAATGGGTTAATCAATGAAGTCTGCGGATTTAATAGGGGATTGCCTTGGGGATTCGTATTATTTCCGCTAGTTGGTAATCTACCATTGTTCAATAAAGCACCTGCGCCAGGAATCGATTCAAAACCTGAATATTGGGTCCGTGCGTTTTTAGGAGTGGCAAGAGGCGGTTTTTCAAACTGGGGTGGTTGGTTCACATCGGGCATTACATTGGATTCAGGGTCTGAAGAGGGCAGATTGCGTAGATCGTAGTTGTTGTTGTCATAAAAACCTTCTTTTGTCTGTCCAAAAGCAAGTTGAGAATGAAGTAATGCGACAATAACTAAGAATTTTAATTTGGGCAAGTTCCCCATACCATCGAGGTTAACTTCGTAGTAAGTTCGGTCAATCGAATTCGCAACCACAAAGCCGTCTGGAACTGTATTGGAAAGAGGTTTCTCGAATGGATTCCAACTGTTTTGAACTCAATCCAGCCGTATGAGCATGGGCATACTCTTCTTCCAAACTGGTTCCAAACAAACCAGGATCGTCAGATGCAATTGTTACCTTTAAATCATTTTGTACAAATCTATGGATTGGATGGTCGATGTGGTGTTCTAACATTCCTATATAGAGATTGGAAGAGGGACAACATTCAACTACTACATTCGTTTTTGAAAGTTTGCTCATCGCATAGTTTTGAAAGGTATGAAGATACTGTGACTTTGTTGAATCAAAGTTAGTATAGACAAGTTCACTATCCGACTTTCCCTCCAAACCATTTCGAATTCCATCTAATTCTTCTTTTGAGTAAAACGGTCCAAAACTAGAAATAGTGTCCAATTCTTCAAGTTCCAATTCAACTTGAGCTCTCGCCTCCGAGACTGTTTCTACCCGTTCATCTCCTAAAAAAAAGTCAGAGTCTATACCAAGAGCAAGTGCATGCCCTAAACGATGGGCTCCTCCTAATCCTGCCTCCATAACCCAGCGAACGGCAGAAAACGGAGTTTTATCTCTAAAACTTTCCCCCACATGGTAAAGAATCGCCAAACTAGAATCAGGTGAAGAAATATTATCCTTATTTACGGATTTAAAGAAATGAAGTTTATCCTGAACAGGAAAACCTTCCTCTATATGACAAAAATCGATCCCTACTAAATACTTTCGTAAAAAGGAATCCTTAACCATCCAATTTTTCATCCAATCATAATGTTGTTCGAAATTTTTATCTCGATGAAGAGATATTGCAAGTCGAGATTCTATATTTTTCCCATTGGATTTTGCCTTTTCTTCGCCTAGCGCCAAACCTTCTACCGAAGCCATAAGTTTTGCATAAAAACTTTCTTTAGGCTCATCTTTTCCAAACATCAAACGATACTCTGAATAACTCACATCTTCCCGACTTTGTGAAAAAACTACATCGGTAGTCACTTCTCGAATTTCTTTATCGTCAAACTTAACTAATGCGATTATTAAATTGAATTTAGCTTGGAAATGCAAAAAAGGTGCTTTCTCTCTAAATTGGTAGAGTTGTTTGAATTGATTGGGATCCTTATAATCTTCAAAAAAAGTCTTAGGACTGATTTTAATACCATAAGCTTTTTCGAATGAGTCTAGATAAATTTCCCACCTTGGATTTGGGTTCTCTTTCCCTATGCGAAACAGAGTTTCAGCTGGTAAACATCCATAAAGGTGGTTGTGCAGATCAGTATACATATAAGAGTGACTTTAACTATGCTTCACAACATTAGACGCATCCTAAAGCTAACACGATTGAATCAGAAGATTCTTCGTCTGGCAATCCCAGTTTTTTTTGGAATGATTAGTTATACGGCAATCATGGTAGCGGATACTGCTATGGTAGGAAGACTCGGAGAAATTCCGCTGGCAGCCGTGGGTTTTGGAGGGATGGTTTATTTTTCGATATTTGCATTTTTGATGGGTGGATCCATGGCTGTGCAGATAATTGTTGCCCGACGGTTCGGCGAAAAAAATTACAAGGGAGTTGGAATTACATTAATCAACTCGTTATATTTATCTTTTGGTATAGGTATTTTATTGTCTTGGTTTGGATATCTATATGCTCCCAAAATAATGGCATTGATCGGTGATGATCCAGAAGTGATAGAAACAGCGGGAGTCTATCTATCATACAGGTTTTTAGGAACCGTTTTATTTTTTGTTGGATTCGCATTACGAGGATTTTTCGATGGTATTGGAATTGTTCAAGTAGGAATGATTTCATCTATCTCAGCTTCCATCACAAATATATTTTTAAATTGGATTCTTATATTTGGAAATTTAGGTTTTCCTGCGATGGGAGTAAAAGGGGCGGCGCTCGCGTCAACGTATTCTTCCATTCCAGCTTTGGTGATCCTATTGTTTTACCTCTTTCGAAAAGATGTAATTCTATTTTTTAAATATCCGATCTTCTCTCCTAGTTATGCCATTTTAAAGGAACTTTGTGTTGTGGGATTTGCTCCCGCTTTAGAAGGGACACTTGTGAATTTTGCTTTTTCAGGATTTTATAAAATAGCAGGAATGATTAGTACGACAGCCCTAGCATCTGCTAGTGTTGTTTTAACTTGTCTTAGTTTGTCCTTCATGCCAGGATTTTCTTTTGGTATAGCTGCAACGACGATACTTGGACAAGCTATGGGTCAAGGAAAGATCCGCTTAGCATACGAAGGCACTATGCGGTCTGCCACATTTTCTGCGATCGTCATGGGGAGTATGGGACTCTTCTTTATCCTTGCTGGAAACTGGTTGATTGGATTTTTCACCGACGTTCCTGCTGTTATGGAAGCGGCCTATCCCGCCTTATGTATCGTGGCGCTCATTCAGGTAGGAGATGCCTATCATATGGTCGTTGGATCTGCGCTTCGGAGTGCGGGAATGATGTATTATGTGATGGGTGTGTATCTTTTGGTTTCGTTTCCGATTATGTTGCCTTTGGCCTATCTATTAGGGATTCAACTGGGTTTTGGTACGATAGGGATATGGATTGCATTTTTTATTTGGATTTTACTCCTCGCAGTCTTATTTGTAAGAAAATTTCGTAAGAAGGAGTGGGTAAACATACGAATTTAATAGGGTGAGGGAAAGATGAAACGGACAGGAATAGAAAAGCAGGCGATTCAAAAATTTTTAAAGTCCGTTGAGTTGTTTAAGAAATTACCTTCACCAGTCCTTGCTCGGATCGCCAATAATATAAAAGAAAAGCTGATTCGAAGTCATGAAGCCTTGTATTACAAAGGTGAATCCTCCGAAAATATCTACATCATTCGATACGGAGAGATTCTCTTAGAGAATGTGGGTGGAGTGAGCCACGTCTATATCGGATCGGGGCAGGTTCTTGCAGAAAACTCACTCATTTCGGCATCGAATCATTCTACTTCAGCAATCGCCGTGATAGACACTCTCGTCTATGTACTGGATGGGAAACTATTTTTACAATTAGCATCTCAAGAAAAAATTCTAGCTCAAAATATAATTCAGATGATGGGTTCTCGAATGAGGGATCATCTTGAAAGACCACATAACAAACAAAAACTTACAGGCCTACGCAGACTTTGTGTCCATTTGCCACTCGAACCAGAATACAATTTTGGAGAAAAAATTCGAAATTTTCTAAACGAATATGGTGAACAGACCAGATCCTTATCCGTCGCACTACCGATCTCAACATTTAAAGGAATGGATCCGACAAGAATCTCCGAATATTTAACGAATGTTCGTAAAAAAACACCGCTAGTTCATATCTATTTTGATGAGACTGTATCAAAAACGGATATGCCGTTTTTGGTAGTCCAAGCGGACTTTATAATTATTTGGGAACAAGATCCTGAAAAGTTTTACCAAGAAAAAAGAGATATTGTAAATTTTTGGAAAGGACGAGTTCGGAACTTCAATGGGCGTACTATCCGAATGATGGAGGATGGTGTTCGAACGAGTTACCTCCCTCAAGATGAAACGATTAAAAACTTTTACCAAAAGGATACATTAGCTCGGTACTTAGTTTCACAAACCCGAGGTTTAGCACTCGGAGGTGGAGGCGCGCGAGCC
>JALOTI010000124.1 GCA_025457985.1 Leptospira sp. | reverse complement strand
TGGTTCAAGTCCTTGCCGTCGTTCTTCCGCCCAAATGCTCATTGTGATCGCAGGGATGAAAAACAACATGATATAGACGAACCACTTGTTCAGTTGATTCAACGAACCAATATTGTCACTGAAGAATGCGTGCGGCCAAAACGCCGCCATACTGGTAAGCAACACGAACAGACACAGAAACACGTAACCCGTTGGATTAGAAAAGTATCCGTAAAAGTTTCGCTTCAAGACCGCATACGACGCTCGTCGAGTCGAAGCTAGAATCGCTGCGATCGGATTATTTATTTCGTGGGCAATTCCTGCTATCAATTGACCAAGCGAAGCCATTTTTTCCGAGAGTATTAATTTTGCTTGAGCTTGTTTTAGGTCCAAAATCGTTTTTGAAAGTTCTTCATTGGATTGTGAGAGTCGCATAGTACGTTCAGAAACTAAAGATTCCAAACTTTCGTTCAATTCTTGAAGCTGAATTTCTCTCTCTCGCAAAGCATCCGTTATTTCATTTTTCCTTTTACAACTAACCGCTAAAGATATTTGATCACCGAGTTGGCTACAAAATAAAATCTCGTCTTCTTCCCATACATGAGAGACTCCGACATGTTCAAAACAGATTGCCCCAATTAACTCCTCACCTATTCGAATGACTCCATCTAACATAGCTGTTATATTATTTGGCTTTAAATAATCTTCAACGAATCCTTTCGTTCTTGGGTCCGTATACGGATCACTTGCATCCACATACTTTTCCGTTTTTAGGTAGGAAAATTCTTCATAAAACTCATGTTGCTGTAAAATGGCACCATGACTATGTTCACCCTTACTTTTGAGATATAGATCAATATTGATGAGAGAATCTTTTGCCTCATTAAAAAGCCAAACACCTACCCGCTCCAGACCCAAAAGTTCGGAAACAGATTCTGTGATAAATCGAGACAGTGTAGTTATGTCCCCTGATAAAACCGCTGGGTGGGAAGAAACTTCAGCTAGAAGTTGCTTTTGGCCTCTCGCAACAATCAGTAAGGATTCTAGATTTTCCAAGATTCTACCTAAGCGAAAAGCCTAGCATTCTTTCTGGATTCATCAAGTACGAATCGTAAAATGAGTGACAGGAGCCTTTCCTCCAAGATTCTGTAAATTGATATAGAATCCACCTCTAGACACTATCCCTTAGGAGAATTTCATGGTAAAAATCGCAATCAACGGATTTGGTCGCATTGGACGACTAGTTTTACGCTCAGGAATCACTGACCCAAATTTAGAATTTGTAGCAATCAATGACCTCGTAACACCCGACAACCTATCGTATCTTTTAAAGTATGATTCCACACATGGTCGGTTCCAAGGTGATGTTTCCTTTAATGACAACGGAATACTCGTAAACGGAAAACTCATAAAAACCTTCGCAGAGCGTGACCCAGAAAAACTTCCATGGAAAGAATTGGGCGTAGACTATGTTATTGAATCTACAGGTCATTTTACGGACCGAGTCGGTGCAGAAAAACATATCAAAGCAGGCGCAAAAAAAGTAGTAATTTCTGCTCCAGCAAAAGATAAAGATATCCCCACTTTTGTTATGGGAGTGAACCACGAAAAATACAATCCATCCGTAGACCATGTTGTTTCGAATGCTTCTTGTACAACAAACTGCCTCGCACCGATTACAAAAGTAATCTTGGATAATTTTGGTATCGTGGAAGGACTTATGACAACCATCCATGCAATGACTGCAACACAACCAACTGTGGATGGTCCTAGTAAAAAAGACTTCCGAGGTGGACGTGGTGCTGCTCAAAATATCATTCCTGCCTCAACAGGAGCGGCAAAAGCAGTTGGACTTTGTATTCCGGAAGTAAATGGAAAACTAACTGGTATGTCTTTCCGAGTTCCTACTCCGGATGTTTCCGTTGTTGACTTAACTGTCCGAACAGAAAAACCAACCAGCCTAACAGAAATTAGAAAAAAAATGAAAGAAGCAAGCGAAGGTCCAATGAAAGGGATCCTTGGTTATACGGATGAAATGGTAGTTTCCAATGATTTCCAGAGTGATCCAAGATCTTCCATTTTTGATGCGGATGCTTGTATTGAACTTAGTCCTACTTTTTTTAAATTAGTATCTTGGTATGACAACGAGATGGGTTATTCCAATCGAGTTGTGGATTTAATCCGATACATGTCAAAAAAAGGATAAGATGAACTTACCACTAATTGAAAATCAAAACCTCGAGGGCAAACGTGTGTTTGTCCGCGTTGATTTTAACGTTCCAGTAGAAAATGGAAAGGCAACAGATACAACCCGAATAGAAAAAACTCTACCAACGATTGAGCTCCTCATACAAAAAGGCGCGCGTTTGGTTTTGGGAAGCCATTTGGGACGACCAAAGGGTGGTCCCGAATCTAAATATTCCATGAAACCAGTGTTTGATGTCCTTGGCCAAATCTTAAAAACCAAGGTAAGTTTTTCAGAATCTGTCATTGGTGAGGACGCAGTTAAACTTTCAAAGGAACTGAAAAACGGCGAAGTATTGTTACTTGAAAATCTCAGATTCCACAAAGAAGAAGAGGAAAATGAGCAAAAATTCTGCAAAGAATTAGCGAAACTTGCTGATATCTATGTAAACGATGCTTTTGGTACTGCACACCGTGCCCATGCTTCTACAGAAGGTCTTGCCCATCTACTCCCAGCATTTGCGGGTCTTTTGATGAGAAAAGAAATCGAAATGTTAGGTGGCCTGCTTTCTAGACCAGAACGTCCGTTTGTAGCCATTGTTGGCGGTTCAAAGGTGAGCAGTAAATTTGCCATTTTAAAGAATCTGGTTGATAAAGTGGACCATCTCCTCATTGGCGGTGGCATGGCATACACGTTCCTTAAATCAAGAGCTGTTCCAATTGGAAAATCCTTGTATGAATCCGATTTTGAATCGCAAGCCTTCCAATTGATCGACCGAGCAGGAATCAAAGGAATTGACTTACAAATACCTGTGGACCACATCATAGCTGACCAATTTGATGCGAATGCCAAGACAAAATCCGTAGATAAAATGGGAATCCTAGACGGTTGGATGGGAATGGACATCGGTCCGAAGACCATCGACAACTATACCAAAGTCATCAAAGAGGCAAAAACGATCCTCTGGAATGGACCTATGGGTGTTTTCGAAATGGATAAGTTTTCGAAAGGAACCATTGAAATTGCGAAGGCAGTTGCCAAATCAAAAGCGAAGTCCATAGTTGGTGGTGGCGATTCCATCGCAGCTATCAATAAGGCGGGTGTGGCCGATAAAATTACACATATTTCTACGGGCGGTGGTGCTTCCCTTGAATTTTTAGAAGGACGCGCTTTGCCTGGAGTGGAATGTTTACTCCCAAAGGAAGATAAAACATGAGAAAGAAGATCATCGCTGGAAATTGGAAAATGAACCTCAGTTTGGTCGAGGCAAAATCGATTGCGAAGGGGTTACTGGACGCATCGAATTCATCGTCTTATGAAGTGATGGTCTTCCCAACAGCAATCCATTTAGGTGCTGTATCTGAAATTGCAAATGGTAGCAAACTCATCGTCGGTGCACAGAACGCATACCAAGCAGACTTAACGGCGATGACTGGAGAGATATCTCCCGTACAACTAGAGGAATTGGGAATCCGAACAGTTCTTGTCGGGCACTCTGAAAGACGGCAGTTTCTCGGTGAAACCTCAGAGTTTGACAACGCAAAGATTTCTTTTTTTCTACGGAAAGGTCTTCGAGTGATCTACTGTGTAGGAGAGACCTGGGCGGAACGGGAAAAGGGAAATACCTTCTCTGTATTGAGTGACCAAATAAAAAAAGGTTTAAAGGATGTCCCAAGCGACAAGTTCAAAAATCTAGTAATCGCTTACGAACCTGTATGGGCAATCGGAACGGGAAAGGTTGCCACACCAAAAGAAGCTGAAGAGGCTCATGCATATATCCGAAAGGAAATATCCTCTCTATTCGTTGGTGGCGAAGAGATTGCAAACCAGATTCAAATCCTGTATGGGGGATCAGTAAAACCGGATAACATTGCTTCACTCCTTTCTCAACCAAATATTGACGGTGGTTTGGTGGGCGGTGCAAGCCAAAAACTGGATTCATTTTTAGGACTATTAAAATAAGGAATATCTATGGGATTTTTAACGGGAACAATTCTCACTCTTTTTGTATTGATTTCACTTTTTCTCATCTTACTTGTTATGATTCAAACAGGGAAAGGTGGCAGTGCGGGTATGTTAGGCGGTAATACAGCAAGTCAATCCGTCTTTGGTGCTTCTACCGCTGACGTAATGACAAAAACTACGCGAGTGATTGCGATTTTGTTTATTGTTTTGTCGCTGGTTTTGTCTTTTTTATTTGCGAAAAAGGACGAGGTGCTAATTCCTGATGCAGATCCATCGATCGAAGCTCCTTTGGAATCAGATGGCTCAAACGAAGCTCCCGCTTCTCCTTAGTTTTACCCTACTCATTACTGGTCTCTCGGCTAACGAATTCATTCTCCAAAAAGAAAAGAATTTAGACCGAGAGATCCAAACTCTTTACAAAGAGGTTGCAAGGGCTAGAGAGCTTTTGAGTTATGAAAATATAGATGCTCTCCCTTCTAATACGATCATTCAGTTTGTGGGAACCTTTCCCAATAGAACTGGAATTCGTATCCGAAAGTTTAAAGTGGATACGGAACACGGTTCCAAATCAAAATTAAAAAGTTCGGAAGAAAAATCACTTCTCATAGAATTTAATGGATCTGTCCTTTCCAAACTGGAAATTTCAGTATCAACTGAAGATACAGAAATCGAGCAAAAGACTAAAACTCTGATTCGAGATTTGACACCTTTGGACGAAAATCTGAATGATATGACCATTCTATTTTCTGGATTGGATGGGAAAACGGAGTTTCCGTTAAGCGATATGAGGAATGATGAAATTCGAGAAGAGCGGAACCAATTCAAAAAAGATTTTTATATAAAATTTTTGTTAGACTTCCATTCGCAAATTTCTTCGATCATTGCTTTACAAAAATCACGTGGACCAAAAGCACAAAAAAATATGTTGAAGCAACTCAATCAATCCTTAGGATATTAGCGATTGGCTGACCCGGAATCAAATTCTCCTGCTGATAAGATTGTTCAAATTGCCGAGAAAGCACGAGAACTCGAAGCTATTTACGATGTAGTACAAGATCCACTCGTTCTGATAGATGCGGATTTTATCATCCAAAGAGCTAATATTTCAACCATTCGATTTACTAAATCAAATTCTTACGAAGACATACTCCAAAAAAAATGTTACGAAGTATTGTATCAAAGAAATGATATCTGTCCCTATTGTCCCAAAATAAATGGACGAGCCAAAGAAGGAAAAACTCCCTCTCCTACTTCCCGAGAGATTTTCTTTAGAACGACTGAAAAAAAAGAGACCTTACAATTGGAATTTTACCCTTACCCAAAAGAGGAAAACTTATTTTGGATTGTTGAAATGATCTCTGACGTAACGGTTCAAAAGGAGAAAGAAGAAGAATCATTTCGAATGAGAAACTTAGCTTCCCTTGGAATTTTAATATCTGGGATCGCACATGAATTGAATAATCCATTAACTGGAATTAGTTTAACTCTTCAAAATTTACGTGCTAACTGGCAAAACCAATCCACAGAGCAAATTGAAAAACGATTAGACATGATAAAAAACGACATAGCAAGAGCTGCTATAATTGTCAGTGATATCATTTCTTTTGCAAAATCAGATAAAGTAAAAGTCACGTTAGGTGATATTGTCGATACCATCCAAAGAGCTAAAGATACAGTCATTCGTTTGTATCCGCACTTAAGTAAAAATATCAACTGGAAACTGACTACTGACCAAGAGTATCAATTTCCATTTCATCCTGGCAAAATTGAAAGACTATTTATGAACCTTTTCCGAAATTCTCTCCAGGCTTTTGATTATAAACCAGGTGAAATTTCAATAGATATTCGTAAGACAAAAAATTGGATTCATATCATTGTAGAGGATAATGCCGGAGGTATACCTGAAGCAATCATACAAAAGATTTTTGATCCATTTTTTACAAACAATAAAACGGGAACAGGAACTGGACTAGGACTCTCGATTTGCCATTCAATCGTGAAGGAACATGACGGAAATATATCTGTAAAATCAATTGAACAAAAAACCAGATTTACAATTTC
>JALOTI010000123.1 GCA_025457985.1 Leptospira sp. | reverse complement strand
CTGTATTTTCTATTATATGAAATTTGTACGAATGATATCAAATACGGAAAAGAAGAATCTACATGGATTTTGGATATTCAAAACTACAATTTGTTAATCTACCAAAAGAATCTAATTAAGAGTAAGTCTGACTCGAGTTCGTTCAGTTTAAAGAGTGTAAGTACGAGAATTGAGAGTTTAGGTGGAACGGTTTCCAATCGAGTGATTGGAAACCAATTTGAGTTGAATCTAAAAATCCCTTGGATTAATGAATTAAATTGATATCTACAACGATAGATATTTGGTTTGCATCAACTCAGGGATACCACTTTTTGCATTAGCTCGTTCTGCAAGTTCCAATTCTTCTGGTGTGGCAAAATTCTTATCCCAATCTAAAACTTTGGGAGTCATTAATTTATGCCATAAAGGTGGTAACAAAGCAATTACAATCGTTGTCAGATATCCACTGATCATCATTGGTGCGTTAGGATATGGACGTAGGTTTTGGTAAGCCACTTCACCCTGTGCATGGTGGTGGGAGTGTCTTGTCAAATTAAACATAGTCCAAGAACTCAAACGTTTATTTGTATTCCAAGAGTGTCTTGGCTGAACAGGCTCACTAGGCAGACGAACCATCCCATAGTGTTCCATATAGTTTACGATTTCTAAAAGAGCTTTTCCCCAAACAGCCGAACAAACAAAGAAGATCATACCTGTAATGCCACCAATTCCATAGGAGAAAGCCACCAATAGAAGACTCAACAAATGACCTCTTATAAAAGCATTCTGAACCGAGAGAACCGGTTTATTTTTCTTCTTAAGTCTAGCTGCTTCAATCTTCCATGCACTAATATTCCCTTTTATGGTTGATGCAATAACATGGAAATAAACATTTCTCCCGCGTGGAGCAGTGGCAGGGTCTTCCTCCGTAGATACATATCTATGGTGACCATACACGTGTTCAATGGAAAAAATCGTATCAAAACTAAACGCAAGTAATACACGTCCAAAAAACATGGAAATTGGGTCCCAAGTTCTATGAGTTAACTCATGTGCGGTGATGGTTCCGATCAGTCCAATCATTAAACCTGTCATTACAAATCCACAAAACACATGGAATGCATTGGTAGCAGATTTTGCGGCTAAAAAATCATATCCTAGTGTAGCAGAAAGCCAACTTCCAAATCCAAAGGCATCTCCAGGACTCACTGCCCAGACTGCGGAAAAGACGATGAAAGAAAGTAATGGCAATGCCATCCAAAGCTGAAAGGTTAAAAATTTTGTATTTTTGTAATCAGGAGTTTTTGTGTCATCACCTGAAATAGCATCACCAATCGTGTAGAACAGTAACAACGAGATAAGACCCACAGTCATCCATCCGCCACCAAGAAGGAGGCTTGCACCAGCGCAGAGTCCGACCAAATGAAATAGGGAAAACTTTAAATAATCGAACAGGGAGGCCTTTGGTTTTTCGGCGTGGTATTCATCCTTAAGACTTAGGCTATGGTCAATCAAGGTAAATCGATCTGCATAGATTTTATCTTTTGAGATTCCATTCTCTATCATTACTTTGGTTGCTGAATCCACCATTGGTGGAGGACCACATAGATATGCTTCTGTAGATTTTGTTAGGTGCTCTTTTACTTTTTCTGTAACAAGACCCCTTGCACCTTTCCAACTGCTTTTTTGGGGTTCATCAGAAAGGATAGGTATAAATTTAAAATTTCCCTTCCATGCTTTCTGAATTTTTTCAATTTCTTTGATCTTATATAGATCTTTCTCTCTTCTTGCTCCAAAGAGAACAGTGACAGGACGTTTGACTCCATCCTCTAATGCTTTTTCGAGTATAGAAAGGATTGGAGCTAGACCACTTCCTCCCGCTACGAGTAAGATGGGTGAGTTGCCAGGACGTAAGTAAAAATCACCGATGGGTCCTTTAATCTTAGTTTGTTTTCCAATTAAATGATTGTGGTGTATGTAGTTAGAAAATTTTCCACCAGGGACTTTTTTAATTAAAAAGTTAACCTCATTTTGTTTGGTCGATTTGTTTATCGTGTCAGGTGAACAGGCAAAGGAATAGTTTCTTTCAACATCCAGCCCTTCTATTGATAAAAGTCCATACTGTCCTGCTCGATAGGAAAGCGCCTCATCCAAAGATACTGTTAGTTCTGCGATATCTTCATTCCATATTTTTTGTTTAACGACTTTTCCAGTGATCGTCTGTAAGTTATTCACTTGAATTTGGACATTCGATTTGGGAATGGATTGGCAAGCTAGGATTGTTCCGTCGTGGATTTCGGATTCGGAAAGAAGGTAGCTTGTTTCGGTTAGCTCCTTTACTTGTCCGTCGACTAATTTGCATTTGCAGGTCGCACAACCGCCAACCCGACAACTATGAGGGAAATCAAGACCACCCCTCAGAGCCGCACTTAAGATATTCTCGCCGGGAGCTGCCTCTACAACTTTGCCGTTGATACTCACTTGGTATCCTGTGGAGTTTTTGGCTTCGTTCCCTGACTTGGGTACTGTCTTTTTGATCGTGGGTGGTAGAAGTGAAAACATCGCTAACCTCTCTGCATTCTTTTTCGCACGTTTGTTATAAAATAAACTGTGGCAAATAATTGTCAAACAATTTTCAAAAAAAAGCCAAATTCTTCAAAAATGCAATACCGGTACGGAAATCGGTTGATCGATTGCGAATTCTAAAGGACTAATGGCATGCTCGCGTTAGGTAGGCATTTTGAACAGTTTAGAATCGCAAATTCTTTTGATTAGTATCCCGTTTACGTACGGATTTGTCGGTTGGGTGACCAACTGGTTGGCATTAAAAATGACCTTTTACCCGCTACGGTTTTGGGGAATACCTCCCTTTTTTGGCTGGCAGGGTATAATTCCCAGAAAGGCCGATAAGATTGGATCTAAGTTTGTTGAAGTTATCACTGAGCGCTTGTTAAATGTTAAGGATTTGGTCCTCAAATTAGATCCAAATCTTGCAGAAAAAGAAATCCTTCCTTCTCTTGAGCCAATTATCCAGAAGGCGACCATTCAATTTGCAAATTCTATTGATCCCAATTTGTGGAACCAAATTCCAGCAATTATCCGTGAAGAAATACTTTTAAAGATCAAAAGAGAAAGTGGGAATATCGTTAAAAAAGTTATCAAAGACTTACAAGTTGATATCGATTCAAAACTAGATATAAAAAATGTCGTTTATCGTAGGTTAACTGGAGAGAATGTTAAGATCATTGTAGAAATGTTCCAGGAAGTAGGTGGACCTGAATTTAAGTTTATTGAAAAATCTGGTTTTATCTTTGGATTTTTGTTGGGATTGGTTCAAATGGTTTTTTGGTATTTTTTTCCCCTAACGTGGACTTTGCCAGTTCAAGGGATTATAGTTGGATATCTGACCAATTATCTTGCTATCGAGATGATCTTTCGTCCGTTAGAGCCTAAAGTTTACTTAGGAAAATTTACATACCAAGGGCTCTTTCTAAAAAGACAAAAGGAAGTATCCAGGGCATTTGCAAAGATAGTCTCAGAAAAAATTCTAAGCCCAAAAAATATTTTAGAAGAGTTACTCTATGGGAAAGCGGCTGTTTTGCTTATTGAAGAAATTCGCGAACAGATTGCCGTCCAGGTAGATCGTCTTGCAACCATCACAAAACCAGTAATATTGGCTTCTGGCAAGTGGGGAAAATACGAAGAGGCAAGATTACATATTGCTCACGAACTTACAGAAGCAACGATACAAAATGCTCATGAGTTAGAAGGATACATCGGCCAAACTTTGAAACTAGAGCAGGTCATCTCCGAAAAAATGATAATAATGCCACCTAATGAGTTTGAGACGATACTAAGATCAGCGTTTCAAGAGGATGAATTTTTGTTAATTTTAATCGGTGCGACTCTGGGTGCAATCGTTGGTGCATCGCAAATTTTGATATTATAAAGAATCTATAGGAATGTTGTGATACCGATTCCGATATGATAGGCCTTTCCACTAAAACTATAATTTGGATTCGCTTCAGTCGGAATCGATTTGTTTACTTGTCTAGGTGACCAAGATTGAAAATCCAAAACCAAATCAAAGATTATTGCTTTTTTAAAGTTTCGAAACCAGGTTCCTGAACTTTCTGATAAGGCATAACTCATTCCAAGAGTGTAAATGTTTTTATCAAAGTCCAAAAGATTGTTCCTACCACTCAAATCGCCAATTGCCGAAGGTCGTCTAGCATAGCCGATTCGAAAGCTTGTATCCTCTCTCCATAAGTATTCTAAACCAACTCGTACGTTTGTCGTATCTTTCACTTGAATTTGTTCATTGTAGGTTAATTTAGTTCTAGAGAGTTTAAACTCGCTCCATTTTTCTAGATTTACATCGATTGCACCTCTCCATTTTCCTAAATAGAGATAGGATAACCCACCAGAATAAACTTTTGGCTGGTATAAGTCGAGTAATGCTAGGTCGAGGTCTAATTGAATACCGAGCAGTGTTGTTTGAGCTCTAGATGCCACAGGATCGACGGATAAAAAGGTCTCTCTTCGGTAGGAGAATCCCAAGTCAAAATTTTTATAATGAAACTGAATTCCTAGCGAGGGATTGATAATTGGTTTTACCTGAAGTATCACTTGTTGATCGGGAGTTGCTGGATCAGGTGAGATGGGAACGTTTTTTAAAAGGATAGAACCCCCGCCTCTTGCAAACGCCGTAAAACCCAAACCTAAAAATATATGATTTTTCCAAACTTCTACTCCCAATCCACCGGTTATCGTTGGTCTTTCGTTAGCGGCTCCTGACTGTAAAGTCCGAGGAACATTCGGGTTTTGATCGTTGATAGTCAAAAGGTTTCCTGTTGCGGGAGTTAGAATATTGAAGCCAAAACGTACGACTCTTCCAAAGTCGTATATTTCATTCAGATTGAGTGTCACTCCAAAACTTCCGAAATGATCCTTTGTGTTAGCAAATCTTTCTCTTCTCTCCAAACTTGTTTGCTGAATGGGAGTTACATGGTTGTATGATAGGCAGAGCTCATGAAATCCCGATCTTCCCAAATTGCCTTGGTTTACATTTGTTTGGTTGTTGGGTTCAGTGGGGGGGAGATTTTTTTTCTCCTCACGGAGTTCTTGTTCGTTCTTTCTACCAAGTCCAGCAGGATTGTAAAACGGTGCAGAACAGTTGTTAACAAAAGATGTTACTGCACTCGCCATACCCTGTGCTCTTGGGTGGGCACCGTAACTATCGCCATAGGATCCAGCATGGATTCGAATGGAGAGAAAGATAAGAAAAACTGAGACAAGTAGCTTCATCTATTTTTTGGAAAATAAAAAGTTAAAGCGATCAAAGAGAGTCGTTTCATCTTTTCGATTTTGGACATCAACAAACCAGTAATCTGTTGGCATCGGTCTTGTTGGTGTTTGGATGAGATTTGCAAAGAGGAATGAAATCTCACCTATATTATAAAATAGATCATTTTTATCTCTGGTCGGCATTTGAACCATCGGAGCTTTTAAGAACCTCTCCCAATCTTTCCAAATATCGGCAGAAGAATAAGTACTACGCACCTCTCTAAAAAAATAATTTAAAAATAAACCTTCTCTAGAAAGAGAATCTAGTAGCCTTACAATGGCTTTCGTTCGTCCCTTTATTTGGCGAAGCAGATTGGGAACCTGCTCTGTCAGAATTGCCGAAAAAGTCGACTTTGTTGACTCATTTTCTTTTTGGAAAATCTTACCCGTAAACAACAGAAATGAAGATATATCAGCTGTTGTTAGGTTAGCTTCCTTCGTTGTTGCTAAAATCTCTTTTAAGTTGTTTAAATACGAATAGGGGGATGATGGATTTAAGAGATTTGCAAATACCGTTTCGATATCATCTAATATACCATAACTGGATGAATTTACATTTTTACCTCGAATTAATTGGGCCCTATTGCTGAGTCTCAGAACATTGCCTAGCGCTATAGCATACCGTGCAGAGATGCGATGAATGCATTAGTTAACCCTCCTATTGTACGTGGAGGATAAATTACCCCCAGACCGATATTTTCACTTCCATTCCTAACCTTCGACGAGTAAACATAAATGCCATGGTGACATTTCCTAGATATGTTTAGCATACAATGTGGTGCAAAATTAATGCGCCTATTGCCAACCATAAATCCAATATGGCGGCCGGAAATCTGACATTCTCGTGAAATCCATAGAAAATGCTGTTTATCGGTACTGTGCAAGTTAGGAACAAGACATCGACGCGATTTCAACGGCTGTTCC
>JALOTI010000122.1 GCA_025457985.1 Leptospira sp. | reverse complement strand
TCTGAACAGAATGAACGATTGCTTGAAGTATCGACGGTGCAGGGAGATATTATCGAGAGAATTCACTCGGAAGAAGAATCGCGAAGAAGATTGGGTTATAATATAACAACTCATTTCCGCTATAAAATGTATGGTGAACAACCCTCCATTGCTCAAACGATAGCTTATTCCGATATTCAAAAGCCTATCGTTTCTCTCACATATGGAGAATCATCAGAAATTTATAGTATTAATCGAGGTTGGAAGAAAGCGGCAGAGGGTCGTATTGGATTTTCAATGCATGTCCCAAGTGGAAGATTCATTGGAGAAAAGAATAAGGATTCAGAAATCGAAGATGAATCAGATCTAGAAGTAGATCAAGCAGGGACAATTGAGAGAGTAAATCCATTTGTAAAGGAAATTTCCAACATTTTATTTTTAAAACCTATATTGGAAACATTACCAAAGCATTTTTTGATAAATCTAATGTATGCTCTCGCAAAAGGGATTCAAGCTTTCTACCAAATAGAAGAAAAAGAGTTAGGTCTAGATTTATTGGGCACTACTCCGGAAGAGAGAATTCTTTTTTGGGAAGAGTCAGAAGGCTCACTCGGGATATTAAATCAAATAGTTGAGAGTGATGTTTCCCTATCTCAAATCGCAAAGAAGAGTTTAGAGATTTTGCACTTTGACCCCGTTACTCTCGATGATAGGAAATCGGACTGTGTTTGCGCGTGTTATGATTGTTTGATGTCTTATTATAATCAAATTCACCATCCTGTTTTGGATAGGCACCTAATTAAGCATTACTTGCATAAATTAACATACTCTGTTACGCAACAGGTAGAGATCAAAAAAGATTATAACTCAATGTATAATAAATTGCGAGAGATTATATCTAACAATGGCTATCCTATCAGTGCAGTTATCTTCTTGGATGCTCTCTATTGGGATTCAAGGCGATTGCCTACTCGTATCCAATTCCCTCTTTCTGGGAAATCAGCTAATTTTTACTTTGCGTCGAACACAATTGTGGTTTGCAAAGAAGGATTGAAGGAAGAAGACGTTTTGGACTGGGAAAGTACTGCAGATAATTATGGTTATGTGATATTGTTTATTCCAGATGCCGAGGATGAAAAGGTAATTACGGAATTTGTTATTGAGAATTCAAAATTTTTTCCCATTGAGGACGCTACATGAGTTTTACTGCTGGAGCAGTTGTTTCTTTTCGGAAGAGAAACTGGTTAGTTGAGCCCAATCCGAATTCTAAAAAGTTAAAGTTAAAACCGCTTGGGACTTTCGGTGACGAATCTATTGAGTTAGATCCAGTTTTGATTGAGGAACTTGGAAAATCCTTTCCAGAAGAAATTCCGACGAGTTCGCAATTTCCTGAGCCTGATGCCGACGCCTTCAGTGATGAAGAAAATCTTAAAATAACTTTCCAAGCCTTTCGATTGTTACTACGAGACGGAACAGCACCTTTCCGTTCCTTCGGGAAAATTGCAATCTCTCCCAGGATTTATCAACTCGTTCCATTGGTGCTCTCTTTAAAACAGACCGTGATACGATTGTTAATCGCTGATGACGTAGGTGTTGGTAAAACAATCGAGGCTGGATTAATTGCAAGGGAGTTATTAGATCGAAATGTTATCGATCGATTGGTTGTTTTATGCCCACCGTCGTTATGTGACCAATGGCAAGTAGAGTTAAATCAAAAATTCCAAATCAATGCGGAAGTGGTAAGATCTAGTAGTTTAACTAGATTGGAAAGAAATTTACCGATTGGTGAAGAAAACCTGTTTCGATACTTTCCATACTTAGTCGTAAGCATTGATCTTATGAAGTCAGAGAGATATAAGAGTTTATTTTTATCATCTTGTGCTGATTTCGTAATTGTCGATGAAGTGCACACAATGGCTCGGCCTTCTGGAAGTTCACCGGGAAAATCCGCACATCTCCGATATGAATTGTTAAAGAGTTTGTCTTCCAAAGCAGAAAGACATATGGTGTTGTTGTCGGCCACACCACACAATGGTTATTCGGATAGCTTCCTCTCTATATTAGGTTTATTGAATCCTAAGTTTGAATCCTTCGATTTAGAAAAATTGAGTAACCAAGAAAGAGAAATTTTGGCCAAACATTTTATCCAAAGAAGAAGGCCTGATATTATAAAATGGCTTGGAGAAGATACTCCTTTCCCAAAGAGGGATGAATCCGAGTTAGAATTGGCTTACTCCTTTTCTAAGGAGGGTAAATCCTTATTCCAAGAAGTACTAACATATGCAAGGGAGATTGTCAAAAAAGCGGATGGAGAAAAAAAGCAACACCGCAGAAGAATGCAATTTTATTCTGCGCTTGCTTTGTTACGAAGTATCTCCAGTTCTCCTGCACAAGCCGCTCTTGCATTTGATTCAAAAATTCAAAGATCTGAGAAACAAGCCTCCTCGGAGGCGGGCGATGAGGAAGAAGGGTCCTTGGACAAAGCCTATGCAATTCTGGATTCCGAAAATGCAGCCGATGATACAGGAAGTTTTGTAGTCGATTCCCTTGTCGAAAGAAAGCACCTAGAATCCTTTCGGGAAAAAGCGATGGCTTTGTTTGGAGAAAAAGACACCAAACTGCAAGAGGTTAAACGGATTACGAAAAAATTACTCGAAGAGGGAAAGTCTCCTATCATTTGGTGCCGATTTATCCAAACTGCTGAGTATCTAGGAAAAGAACTTGGAACCCTGAAAGTAGGAAAAGTAAAACCTCAGATTGCAGTTGTTACTGGAAGAATTTCTGACGAAGAAAGAAAAGAAAAAGTAAAAGAGTTAGGCAACTTTACCCCAAGGGTATTGGTAGCAACTGACTGTTTATCGGAAGGAATCAACTTACAAGATCATTTTAATGCCATCATCCATTATGACCTTCCCTGGAATCCAAATCGAATGGAACAAAGAGAAGGGCGGGTAGATCGTTTTGGACAAAAAGCAAAAGAAATTCCAATTCATATTATTTATGGAAAAGACAATCCTATGGATGGCGCCATATTACAAGTATTGATTCGAAAATCAAGAGCGATTCGAAGTCAATTAGGTATACAAGTTCCCATTCCTATCGATTCTGATGGTATGCTTGAAACTGTCATGCATAGTTTTTTATTGAAAACAGATTTGGGCGACAATAAACAGATGTTACTCTTTGACGAAGCAGATCCCGCGTTTCGTGCTCAAAAACAATTTGAATTGATGATGGAAAATGCGGTCCAAAAAGAAAAAGAATCAAGAAGTCGATTTGCACACCATGCAGACCATCCAGGAAGTTTAGAATCCGAGTTGCAATTGCAAAAGGCTGAAACAGATCGAATCTTTGGAACTCCCAAAGAGGCTGAAGATTTCTTTTTCTCTTATTTTAAAAAAGCAAATTTACCTATTACAAAAAAACAAAATGGGATTTACGAAGTCAAAACGGATAACCTTCCCAAAATTGAAGATGATGTTCGCCTTAATTCTGCAGGTGACAAAGTAAAGTTTTCATTTTTTAGTCCAGAACCAGAGGGAACAATTTATTTAGGTAGAACGAGTCCTATTCTAACGAAGCTGGCAGAAAAAGTCATTGAAAAGGCAATGCATCCGAATCTCGAGAAAACATTCCGATTGGGGTCTCGACTTTCCGTTGTTAGGAGTAAGTCTGTTAAAGAAAGGTGGATGGTAAACTTATATCGTTTTCGATTTGAGAAGTCGGGGAAACTTTCTGAGGAACCATACTTCTTGGTGATCAAAGGAGTAGGGGATAAACAAGAATTAATTTTCCCTCCCGAATCAGAGAAACTTTTCCAGGGGTTAGAGATCACCGGGAATGGGGGCACTTCCATCGAAGTGAGTACCTTTCTCAGGAGAGCATTGGAATCCGAAAAGAAAATTCGACCACTACTTTTAGATAAAAGAAAGGAAAGAACTGTTGAACTCAACCAAAGATACCAATCGCATAAGGACAGTTTGCGTTTGTCCAAGGGAGAATGGAAGGAAGTAGGTGAGATTGAACTATTCGGTTCTTTGGTGGTATTTCCAGAATGAAGTGGACAAGTATTTTTGTTGAAGGTGGATTATTTTCTGAAGAATATCTAGAGAGTCTTTCCAAGTCAGATTCTGAGAGGCCGGGGCAGAAACCAAAGGATTTTGGTTTTGATGGCAACCGTGGGTTTGTGGAAGAAGTTTCCGCCTATTGGGGGGAAGCGAAGGAACTCTATTCTCGTTACCAAAAGCGGACAGAACGTTTGCTGTCAAAGGGCAGTGGAACCAAAGAAAGCCCATTTACCACTACATACAATTATTGGATCCAACCGTTTTTGGAATTATTGGAGTATCAAATCCAAGAATGGAAACCAAGCCCCAAGATCGAAGAAAAACTCTATCCCATATCCCACCGGGATATCATTCCGATTCATGTTGTTGGGTATCAAATCCAAGATTTAGGAGACAGAACTGGTTCCGGAAACTCTCCCCATAGTTTGCTTCAGGAATTTCTAAATCGTTCGGAGGAGGTTTGGGGTCTTGTGACGAATGGAAAAACATTACGACTCCTTCGCAATTCCAGTATGTTCACTCGACAAACCTATTTGGAATTTGATTTAGAAAAAATATTCACCGAAGATCTGTTTGATGAATTTTTACTTTTGTTTCGACTCTTACATCGTTCTCGATTACCCAAAGCAACGGATGATAAATCTTGCTATTTAGAAGAGTATCATTCTGAAACCATAGAAGAGGGAGGTCGTATACGGGAGCATCTCCAAGAGCAGGTCAAACAAGCGATTGTCTATTTTGGGAATGGTTTTTTAAAACATCCGGAAAATGAAGCACTTAGAAATTCCCTAATGAAGGGAGAACTATCTTTTTTGGGATTTTATTCTGATATCTTGTATTTGATTTACAGATTGCTTTTTTTACTCGTCGCCGAAGAACGAAAGTTATTGGGTGATCCTAAAAATCCTAATTTTGCTACCTATGGAATGAGTCGTTTGCGAGAAATTGCCAAACGGATTCCGAACGAAGATACACCCTATGATGATCTGTTTCGCCAAACAAAAGCATACTTTCGGATTTTAAACTCCGAACCGATGGCGAAACTTTCTGGTTTGCCTGCCTTAGGTGGAGAACTATTCCGTGAACGAAACGTGATCGACCGATATGAAATCACAAACCGATATTACATTCGGGTTTTACGGGAGCTTCTATTTTTTAAGGAAGGCAAAACACTCACTCGTATCAATTACTCAGCACTCAACGTAGAAGAACTGGGAAGCGTCTATGAAAGTTTACTGGACTTTTCCCCCTTTGTCGATGTAGAGCGAAACGAATTTGTACTTCTGCAAGGGACCGAACGGAAGAGCACTGGTTCCCATTATACGCATTCAGATTTGGTCGCCGAGGCAATACGCCAAAGTCTGATTCCCAAAATTGAAGAAGTGTTAGAGTTAACCAAAAAGGAAAATGCAAAGGCAACTCTGGACCAAATCCGTGAAAAACAAAAAACTGCCTTATTGCAATTGAAAGTCTTAGATCCCTCCTGCGGATCGGGGCATTTTTTATTGGCTAGTGCCAGAATACTCGGAAGAGAGATCGCCAAACTCACATATGGTACGGAGGAGCCAACTCCTTCACAAATCCGAGAGGGAGTGCGCCAATCCATCTCCCATAATATTTATGGGGTCGATAAAAACCCGCTAGCCGTGGACCTCTGTAAAACTGCTCTATGGATTGAAGGATACAGCCAAGGGAAACCACTTGGATTTTTAGATGCTCACATTCGGTGTGGGGACTCTCTTGTGGGAGTCTTTGATTTGTCCTACGTGACCCTAGGTCATAAAAATTTTGGAATTCCCGATGCCGCCTATACTGCAGTAGGCGGTGATGATAAATCGACAGCCACTAAGTTTAGAACGGAGAACCTTCTCCAAAGAAAAAATCAGATCCATGTGGATCTATTTACTCCCGAAATGGTTTCTGTTTATGAATCCATAGTCAAATCGAGTGAAACCATCGAACGTGAAAGCGAGGATTCTTCTGCTCCCTTCTCAGGAGGTGCGAATAATTCGAGGAGAACACTGTTTCAACTCGTATCACGAAACAGCTTTCGCATATTTCTTGATCGAATCTTTTTCTAAACGACGAAATGGAAAGGAGGAGACAACGGAGCTTTCCATTCAACTTCCCTACTTCTCCCTCGTCCACAATTCAACTCAACATTTGTTCTGGAAGCCCCTTTTCCTGGCCTAAAAATTGGGGATTTCGGG
>JALOTI010000121.1 GCA_025457985.1 Leptospira sp. | reverse complement strand
CAGATAATACTGTCGTTTTTTTAAATTCATATTCGGGTATAGGAGGTGTTGCCGATGGTAGCCTCAAATAATAAGGTATACCATCATTGTCTTGTAAGTTATTAGGTTGCGGTCTCGATAACGGCTGCAAACCACCTAACTTAGTAACAAAAGACCATTTTTCATAAAGGTATCCCATTTTGAGAAATCCAGAACCAACATAATAATTACCGCCTGTGAACCTGTCCGTATCGGGTCCGCTTGGGAAACCAACTGCACCTTCAATGACAAAAAAGTATGGTTTATCGATATCAAAAAATGGCTGAAGTTTGAATCCGAGATAAGGTTTACCAATACGTGCCGCATCTTCGCGACTACGTTGTTGGTAATAGTTCCAAGGCACAGATGCATTGAGGGCAAATTTACCATCAAAGAAATTCAATTCTGCAAAAGCAGTAGTAGTGTATAAATGGCTATTCTCTCTAGTCGATTGGTAATAATCCTGAGTTAACACTAGATAGTTTGATGGCTTTTCTCGTTTTCCTGTAAACGGGTCTACAAATCTAGTTGTAGCATTGGGACTATCCGACGAACCGGTATGATGCGAAAAAATCGAAGAGAGAGGGAACAAAAGAAATCCCAAAAAAAGAATGATAGCGGATCGGTATTTATTCAAAGTGTTACACCAGGAAAACAACCAGGGAAGATAAAAACTAAATCTTCTTGGTTAAGATTTTTCAAAAGGAAATTGTATCTCGATGGGGAACTTGCAAAATTGATAATAAAGTTGGTATCTGGACTACTTGCCAAGTTAAACAAAAAATTTTCGGTCACATTATTTTCTGTTCTATTATTTAAAACACGTCCATATTGAAGGGCAATCGGAATAGGTACAGATCGTCCTTCTTTAACTTCGATCTTACATTTAGGTCTAAGCGTTTGGCTTCCAGGTCTAAAAAATATTTTAATGTCCTTGGGAGATCCCGCCGCAACGGTACCCGCTCCGCCACCACCAAAAAATTCAAAGTGCAAGTAAATCTCTTCCCAACTCAAATTAGCTGCGGATATTACACCCAAAGGTGCATTGGAAATACTTTGTGTCTGATTTGATTTATGAGAAGGCCCAAAATCAGTATTAATCAATTCTGATTTAACCAAGGACTCTATCCCAGAAGCAAGAAAGTTATAATTCTGGGCATAGGGATCCGAAGAAGGAAGGTCCAGTGGTACTGTAAATGGTGTATGAGTTTTTGTTCCAGACGAAGGTAAGGAATCATCGTTAAGAGTCGACTCTTCCAAATTTCTCTCGTTTAGTCCAGGGATGAGTCCAGAATTTGGGTTGATCCTAAACGCCCCACTGTCCCACCTAACTTCAGAATCATTTAATAAACGAACGGTGTAAGAAAAGGAATTAGAATTAACCACAAATCTTTCTGGAAGGTTATCTACAGTATCCCCATAGAACTGAAACTCCGAAGCAAGTATGGTTCTTCTGTTTCGATTCAATTCCAGTAAATTTTGAAGGATAATTAACTTTTCTTCGTTTCGATCCCCTATCGACCCAAACGTACATTGTGTACAAAAAAACATGGATAGAATGATTGCTATTCTCAAGTTAAGAGAAATTGATTTTTTAAAAGAGGTAAGCATTTTTTTCAATTTCTAAATGGATTGGAAAACCTTGGATCGGAAGTAAAATCACGATCTGTAAGTGCCATTAAAAAATTAAGCATATCTTCTTTATCCTGAGCATTCATTGAAAAAGGTCGAATTAACGTACCGTCCTTCGCTGGATGAACTGCTGCTCCGCTCGCATACTGATCCAAAACTTTTCCTAAAGCATTACGGGCACAATCCTCACACCTTGTTTTTTTAAGGGCAAAGAATCATAATAGGTTTTAGGATGGGTGCCATTATTGTGATATGCCAATTCAGCTTCGACTTGGCCAGAGTGAAGATTCGTATCTGTAAAGTTAAAGCCACCATGGCAATGAAAACATTCTGCAGTTTCACTATTAAAAAAAGAATTTCCTCGACTTATGGACTGAATTTGCGTTTGAGATAAATTCACCTGTCTCCTATTTTTAATTTTATCAAAATCTGACCAACCTGATATCATGGATCTTTGAAAACTTGCTAGAGCAAATCGAACATTTTGTTCGGTAACCATAGAATCAGAGTTCCCATAGGCGTTTGTAAAAAGTCTTCTATAAAGTTCATCTGACTTCAACTTTTCTAAATAACTTCCGTCTGTGAATCCTAATTCAACCGGATTCTCACCAAATAAAGGAACTCGAGATTGTACTTCTAGATTTACCATCAATGGATTATTCCATGTTAGTCTTGTAGCATACGCGACATTTGATAGATGTTGAGAATTTCGAGGGTGTTCCTCATTTGTGATTCCTCGTGGTAGAGTTCTTCCATCTGAAAATGCTAAGGATTGGAAATGGCAACTACCACAAGACATTGACTCATTTCCTGATAATCGCCTTTCAAAAAAAAGATGTCTTCCGAGTTCCACTTTTGCCTTGCTCATAGGATTATCCGCGGGAACATTTGGAACTGGGAATCCAGGAGGGAGATCCCAAACCCAATCAGATCGATTAGAATTCAAGATTGCCAAAAGATAAAAATCTAAGTTGGAATCATTTTTTTTCCCGAACATTTCATTTGGATTGCAGTTCAAGAAAATACTTATAATGGATACGAAAATAATGAAATTAGAATATATTTTAGATGGCATATTTGAACCTAATTCTGCCTCGACTCGATCAAACCTTTCTTTTGAGAATCGAGGCATCCTTAATTAATTTCCTAGAGAAAAAACTTCTTGTTGGAAGGATGTGTTCACCGAACCTACTCCCGCATCCAAATCCGTTTGGTCAAGAGCAGATGCAGCATTGGAAACTCGTCCTTTTAATCCAAGGTTTGTTACGAGAGGATTACACCTCAAAAAATTTGCGGTAGGCTGCAAAGGCATACATGTTCCCAACCCATCTGCATCGCCCGCTTCCAAATGTGTGTAACCGCTAAGTAGTTTGTCTAGATTCATTCTGATCTTTTGGTTTCCTAAGCTAAGGTTTCCTTTTAAGCGAATGCGAGGACGGAATTTCGCAGGACAATTTCCAAAGACTCCATTGACTATATCATTCCTACAAGCTGTTGCTGCCGGTGAAGATCCGAAACCCGTTGAACCAAGGTGCATATTCGTCCATTTTGTTGTGGTAGCCGCGGGCTCTTTCGTGAATTCTATTTTCGCATGTTTGTACCCACTCGCCCACGCCCAGTACATTGCTCCAATATTTAGAGGTGCTTTTGAATCGTTGATCTGAAGATGGTTCAAGTCTTCGGGAACACCAATTGTAAACTGAATTTCAGTGTAAGAACCGGGCGCAACCGATCCAGTTACTTTTGAATTCATTCCCGTACTGGTTCCACCATGAGCGCCTGTTACCGACTTACCATTTTCAAAATCCAATAGGGCAACATTCTTAGTTTGCCAAACACCGTCATCATTGAGAGTTGCAAGTGTCGTTGATCCGTCTGCACGAACCAACGTAATTTCAGAGACAAAAAATCTCAGATCACGAAAGGTCACATTAGATACTCCATTAACGGTTAAAGCTCTATTTGATTCGAAAGTTTGCCCATTAGCAGTTACTTCAAATTCTAAATTGAGTGTTTGTCCCTGATTTGCAATTGCTAAGAGTGCAATCGCTTCATTTGTGTTATCCGATTTGTCAGCCTTACAGGTGAGTAGGATAGTTGAGAAAAATAATTTACATAAAAATTTAATATTCATATAGCTCCAAAAAAAATCATATTCGCTTGTTATGCGAGGTTAGAATGATACCTGATTTGCAATTGCAAAACCGGTTTCAGTTTAAAAAACTTTTCTTATACCGCGCGTGGTGGCTTGAGGAGAGATAAGGAAAAACCTTCCAAAGTTAGATTTTCGGAAGGTAAAAAATAAGATATAATTTCAATCGAAGATTTTAGAATAAAAGATGCCCGATCACTAACAAGAACTTGGTGGTGAGCTCGTAAATTGCTCGCCTCTTTTTTGCTTTTTTTGCAAGAACAGAGGTGGGTTTCTCCTGCTTTCGCATCATGACAGGTTGGTTTTACAGTTTGAGATTGCTTTTCTTCGTTATGGTTTGAATGGTCCTGCGCTTCAGAACCCTTACTCCCTTCTGCAAAAAGCGCATCTTCAGAATTTTTATGGACTTCTTTTTTAGAGCCGTGGTTGCACGTGCAAATTTTCGAAGCTGATTCAAGGCAAAATCCGAGTAACCCACTGCCCAAAAAAACGGATTGGGTGAGGAAAACAATGGCAAGTAGTCCAGATATGAAGCTCGGTGCCCTCATCATCTCCCAAGTTCAAATCGGAATCCTGGAAATCCAGACAAATTTACAGATTTTCGTGTGTCCAGAGAGCCCCATCCCGAAAAAAATGACCTTAGGCACCAAATGCAAACAAGCTAGAGGTCATTACCATGAAACGCACGGAACTGGAACGCAGAGAACGAGAGCTGCGAAAGGCAGAAAAAAAGAAAATCCAAACGGGTGAAAAAGAATCCATGAGTGTTGGAGATTATATCGATGCACTTTTTGGTATGTTTCGATATGATCCCGAAGAGATTTTTAATGCGGGCGATGATGAAAACATTTTAGAACTGCTTGAAAACATGAAATCCGAACATCCGGAAAAACAATGGGATGTGATCATCCGCAAAGCAGTGAACAAAACCAAGGTAGAGCAAAAAGAAAAAGCCTATGATGCTCTAAGAAATCTCGCAGGCATTCAAGTAGCTACTGCTTAGAAAGCCAGAAACAATCAAAAAAGAATCTGTCCCAATCTTATTCCTAGAGAAGTTCGATTGAACTTCTCTAGGATTCTCTGGATCAAACATCCGCATAAATCGCAGCATTCAAAAGCCGAGAGATATTATCTAAGTTTCGAGAAACATCGCGATACAAGAGCGCCGGCATAAAATTGGATTTCTTTTGGTAGCGTTTCTTTTTCACCTTTGATTCATTCTTTTTGATCGATCGAATCATTTGGAATCTATATTCACGACTTTGGTTTCTGATCTGCGGATTACCAAGAATATCAAAAGACTCTGATTTTTCTAGATTCGTAATCAGTACATCATAATGATGCTTCAATAACTCAACTTGTTCTTTGATTTGGTGGGAGAAAGTTTTATCCAAACTGATTTTTTGTCTATGAGCCTTTCTAACTTTCCTTGCAATCGATGCAAAATTATCACCCATCTCTTCAACTGCTTTGACCCTCTCCATAATCCCCAAAACATCTTTACCAAAATTACCTGTAACTCCACTTTCTTGGATTTCATTTAGGTAGGTCATAACTTGGCTTCTAACTAAATCTAATTCTTCTTCCTTTCTAAGTACTTGCACAGTTTTAGTACCATCATAAGGTTGAAGTAACAACTGTTCTGTGAGTCTTAAAAAATCATAAGTTTCACGAATGATCTTTTTAGTAAATTCGGTAAGTTCTACCATCGCAAGTTCTGTAGTTTTTACAGAACCGGCCTGCAAAAATCGGATTGAATCTTTGTCCCCCGTAGTTTTAGAAGCAACACTATCTACTATTTTTGAGACAAACTTACTTAGAGTATTTACAAACCAAATGAGAAGCAACGTATTTGTTACATTGAACATGGTGTGAAAGAGCGAAATGTGAAATCTCGTTCCTTCTTTATCCACTAATGGGTCACCTGGAACAAAGGAATCTATCAAACCTGTAAACTGTTTGAAAAAAACCAAAGCCCAAATCACGCCAAAAACATTGAACATCGTATGAGCCAATGCCGCTTTTTTCGCATTTCGATTTCCAGCGATGGCCGCAAGATTGGCTGTTATAGTGGTTCCAATGTTTTCACCAAGAATCATTCCATAAGCCGCATCAATTGGAATGTAACCAGAAAATGCGAGAGTGATGGTGATCGTTGTGGAAGCCGAAGAAGACTGAATGATAATCGTTAAAAGAGCGCCGATAAGGACAAACAACAATATGGTATTAAATCCCATATTCGTGTATTGTTGTAAAAATTGAAATGTTTCTGGATCTTTTGCGCTATCAGGAACGGAAGACTTTAGATAATCCAATCCTAAAAATAGAAATCCAAAACCGATCAAAAAACTCCCCCAGCCAGAACGACTTTCTCGTTTCGAAAAGTGAAGCACCATACCAGCTGCAATAGCGGGTAACGCGAATGATGCGATATTAAA
Organism: Leptospira sp.; assembly: GCA_025457985.1. Lineage (GTDB taxonomy): Bacteria > Spirochaetota > Leptospiria > Leptospirales > Leptospiraceae > Leptospira_A. The sequence goes on along the minus strand of JALOTI010000121.1, from coordinate 2,041 downwards.
CTTAAAACCAAGAAAAGAGACTATCCAAGCAGTGATTGTAGTTCCAATGTTGGCGCCCATGATGACACCAACGGCCTCAGAAAGTGCCATGAGTCCCGCATTTACAAAACCAACCACCAAAACGGTAGTTGCCGAAGAACTTTGAATTGTCGCTGTGATAAAAATTCCACTAAATACAGCAGAGACCCTATTTTTTGTCATGGAGGAAAGAAACGACCGGAGTCGGTCTCCCGCCACTCTTTGAAGAGATTCGCTTAGAAGTTTCATTCCGTAGATAAAAATTCCAAGACCACCTAAAACTTGAATGAGTAAAGCCCAGTTCATATATGTATTATATTTCCAAGGTTCAAAATAATGTCCGATTGTTTTGTACCAACCTTTTATTCGGTTGCAGTATTTTTTTCCGTTCTTAGAGTGTAATGATTATGTCAAATGCGATCACAAAAGGAAAGGTTGTGGGATTTGCCTACCACCTCAAAAACTCCCAAGGGGAAACCTTGGACAAATCAGACGAGCCGTTATTATACCTACATGGATGGCAAAATATCATTCCAGGACTGGAAAAAGAACTCGAAGGTCTAGTTGATGGGGACTCTAAGGATGTAACTGTTCCGCCCGAAGAAGGCTACGGTGCATACAACGAAACTCTTGTCTTTCAAGTTCCAAAATCAGAACTGCCTCCAGAAGCAGACCTTCAAGTTGGTATGGAATTCCAAACGGACACCCCAGAAGGTAGAATGGTTCTATATTTACAAGAAATTCGCGAAACTGATGTAATCCTCAACGGCAATCACCCGTTAGCGGGAGAGACCTTGCACTTTTCCGTAACCATTAAATCTATTCGAGAAGCTACAAAAGAAGAGATGCAGCACGGTCACGTTCATGGTCCAGGTGGTCACCACCACCACTAATTTTTTCTAAATTTTCGATTTATTTGCGAAAGAATCTTCTTTCAGGTTGCTTTTTACAGAATCTGGATTTAACCTGACAGAAGATTCAGAGTATTGTTGATTTTTTAACCGCCGAAGTAGTCCTTTCTAGCTTGCACGCCGATAGCTTTCCCAAGTTTTTCCCTGCATTTTCCTGGAGTTCTTACCACATGGTCCCCCAAGGGATAGTCGTTTATAAATCGAGAAAATTCCAGAGTCAAAATCAAATTTAAGGACACAATATGTCAGTTAACATTTACGTTGGCAACCTTTCTTACGATATGACTGAAGGAAAGCTAAATGAGCTTTTTTCCGCGCACGGTCAAGTAACTTCTGCAAAGATCATTACAGACCAGTATTCTGGTCGTTCTAAAGGTTTTGGTTTTATCGAAATGAAAGATGGTAACGAAGCGGACAACGCAATCAAAGAACTCAACGGAAAGAACATCTTAAACCGTGAGATGAAAGTAAACGTTGCAAAACCTAAAACAAACAACTGGAGATAATCTAGTCGTTTTAAGACTGTCGCTTAATTTAAATTAAGTGACAGTCTTTTTATCATAACACAATTTTATATTTGGACTTCATTTTTTCAATCTGCTCTTCTGAAATCTTGTGGATGTTTTTTCCTCCATGCCTATTTTCCACCGTCACAACGCTGAATAAATATCCGAATTCTTTCGCCAAATCTTCGTAAGGTTTTATCTCCCACTCCAAAGTAAACGTATTGTCTACTATTACGAAGGGAATATTTTGTTCTAATGCAGATCTTGTATTCTTTTCACATTCTTTGTACGCAAGATGGTTTTTTCTATGATCAAAGTGATACTCTCCACTTTCAGATTCAAAATACGAGTCAATCGAAAAGACTGGTGCTCCCGTAAGACTAGATAGTAATTTTGCAAGTGTTGACTTCCCAGATCCAGGAAGACCACGCAAAATCAAAACTGTGTGTTGGCCCATGACTGTAGGTTAGGAGAATTTTCAGTTTAGAAAAGAAGAAAACGTTCGCAAAGAATGCGAACCCTATTAAAAAAGGGGAATAATTCATTTGGGAGACAATAAATGTCCTATCAGCTACTCAAACTCATCCATGTTACAGGTATTTTTTT
>JALOTI010000120.1 GCA_025457985.1 Leptospira sp. | reverse complement strand
GTCCATTTTTTTGAGTCCAGTCCAGCGTATTCTAATACATTGGGGTGGACGAGTCCACACGGCAAAAGTTCAAGCCAACCACTATGTTTGCAGACAGAACATCCATCGCCACCACACACCAAACATTGGATATCTAACTCAAATCCTGGTTCCACAAATGGAAAATACCCTGGTCTTAGCCTCGTTTTAATTTCTTTGCGAAAGACACGGGAAAGTAAAGTCTCCATTGTATATATTAGATGGGCGATAGAAATATCTTCACCTACAACCATACCTTCTACTTGATAGAAGGTATTTTCGTGTGATGCATCCACTTCTTCGTATCGAAACACACGACCAGGAGCAATGATTCGGAAGGGAGGTTTTAATTTGCGAAGCGCTCGAACCTGTATTGCTGATGTATGAGTACGAAGTAAGTTCCCATCAACCGTATAAAACGTATCCTGCATGTCCCGAGCAGGATGGTCCTCACTAAAATTGAGAGCTCCAAAATTGTTTTCATCTGTCTCAACCTCGGGTCCATCCATAATAGAAAAACCCATTGAAGAAAAGATATCTTCAATTTCGTATTGGATTTGAGAGATCGGATGAATTGATCCTCGATCAGCCGATTTTGTGGGACGGAGTACATCAAAGTTTTCTTTTTTTAGTTCATTTTCATAAAAACTCTCTTTTAAGTTTTTTTTCTGAGTTTCTATGATCGACTCTAGTTTTACTTGAGCTTCGTTAGCCAGTTTGCCGATAGATTTTTTTTCCTCAACGGATAAACTTGCAAGACCCTTCAAAACAGCCGTTAGTTTTCCTTTTTTACCGATATAGATATTTTTTATCTGATCTAAGTCTACTTCCGTCTTTGTATTGTTAATGGAAACTTCCGCTTCTTTTACAAGAGATTCTATTTCTAATTCTAAGCTCATTTATTTTCTCGGCTTGATATGATTTCTTTTAATTCCGGATAGATGCCACCAAAGGCACCATTTGACATCGCAAGTACGATTACCTTGTTCTTCGCAAACGCTGGTAATTGTTTTTTAAGAAGTGAGGGTATATCCTTTGGAGTGTTTGCATAGAGTGCTGGTTTTTTATTCTTTGTTTGGATATCTTTTACCAACTTCTTTACATCCAATTTGAGTTTTTTCGCCACTTTGTTTATTTGGTAGACCTCTGAAATTATGACAAGGTCGGAACCTTTGAAGCAGGTCGCAAAATCTTCTTGGAATACATTGCGGTGCGAAGTTGCACTCCTCGGCTCAAAGAGAGAAACAATCTTATAACCTGGATATGCTTCCTTATGCGCTTTGATCGTCTCAAATATAGCAACCGGATGATGGGCAAAGTCTTCGACGAGTAGACTGGATTCTGTTTTAACGAGAGTCTCTTGTCGCCTTTTGACTCCTGGAAATCTAAGAAACGCATCAATGATTTCGTCACGCCTTTTCGGAGCTATTTGCAAACAAATTCTAATGGCAACTTCCGCATTACGATAATTATGTGCTCCTATCAGTTCTGGTTTTAAAATCTTTTTAGATTTGAGATCTTTTAAAACGCCTTTTGCATAGCCAAGTTCAGAATTTTTTTCCCCTAGCTCAAAGGATTCAGTTTTTACATACAAAAGATTGGATGTAATCTCTTTTAAGTTTTTGGAACCATTCCAGAAAAAAACCTTTCCGTTACCAGGAACTAAGTTTAACAAACGTTTGAACATAGTTTTGATGGCATCTAAATTTGCAAAGATATCTGCATGATCAAAGTCGAGTGCATTCATAACCAACAGAAAAGGTCTGTAGTGCAAAAACTTAGAGCTTTTATCAAAAAAAGCCGAATCATATTCGTCACCTTCGATGACAAAATATTCTCCATTCCCAAGATCAAAACCTGGAAACCCATCCTTACGAATTCCACCTACAAATAAACCAGGTTTTAAACCTAACTCTTGCAAGATCCAGTGAACTAAAAAGGTAGTTGTTGTTTTTCCGTGTGTGCCAGAGATAACGATCGACTTTTTATTTTTCAGGAAAAAATGCCCGATTGCTTGGGCCATACTCATGTATTCAATTCCAGAATTTAATACTTCTTCAACCTCAGGGTTTCCTCGAGAGATAGCATTTCCTATAATAACAAGATCTGCCCCTTTGACATTTTCTTTATTGTATCCAGATTTGGGAGTAAGGCCCCACTCCAAAAGTTTGTCAGACATAGGAGGGTATAAATTCTCATCTGAGCCAGAAACATCATGTCCTTGTTTTTTTAGCATATAAGCTAGATTGCCCATAGCAATCCCGCCTATTCCCGTCAGAAATATTTTCAAAAGAGCACCGTCCGAAGAACATTATAAATAAACAATGGAATAGTTATCAAAACGAGGAAAAACAAAAGAACCTTCAATAGGAAAAAAAGAAAATCAAAGGATGTCCAGTCCTTCTGAGACGTTAAATAAAAATATGCCAAATGTAAAGAATAGAAAAAGCCTATTGCGAGCATAAAAAGTGGAATTGGATTGGGTAAAACCCAAAAAATGGCAGTGGACGAAAAGGGTAAAAATGATATGAGGAAAACATGGGGAGGGGGCGCATTCCACTCCACTGACCTATCTCGTGTCATATGGTAGATTCGAAAACTATCGACCAGACGTATTATAAAATAAAAGACAAGATAAAAGAAGAACAGGCTGACCATACCTTGCGTAAAGGTTAACTTAGTTTCTTCATCTATGGTTGTAGCTTTAAAAATGATAATCTGAATCGAATTTCCCAAGAACTTACAAATCGGAGCTAAGATAAACAGCTGTAAGTGGGCAATCCATAAGTCCTTTCCGCCCAATTCCTCAGTTTGGAAATAGGATTCAAAAGCCGACTTTGGGGAAAAAAACAAATCGCGTAAGAGAGCGAGCCTAGGTTGTGTATTGGTTTCTGATTGCACCTTATTGGATTTTCTGGCTAGGACGCTCATAACGGGAAGCATTTTTCACTCGTTCCATCGATTCTATCAGTTTTACGAAAGATTCCTCTTTGATAAGAACGGGAGATTCTAAAAATCCTGGGGATATCTCTCTTTGGACGAGTCGGTATTTTTCAGAAGCACTTGGCACAAGGCCGTAGAATGAAATTCGAATCTTTCTTCCTTCACTTGGCTCTACCAAAAGGCTCGCCTCTGGCTCACTTGTATTTACAGAGGAAGAGGATGGCGCTCCAGGCTCATCGAAATAAAAGTCTGTCCGTAAGCCCTTAATAATACCGTCCCACTGATTTCCTAAATCTGGGGAAATAACGGCCCTCTCTTGTGTGGTCCGACTCCACTTGTTGAGGTAATTGCCATACTGATTTTTTTCAGCATAATTTTGAACTTGGACCAAATTCCCTTGGCCACGAAATTCTATTGATTTTAAGTAGCCACTGCTTGATGGAATCAGAGTTCTTTCCCTAAAAGCAATATTTGTAGTTCTAAACTTTTCGATGATATAATTAAAGGGAGCAATGACCTCTTGCCCGATTAAAACGGCAACTCTACCCTCATCTGTTGTAATTTTTTTACCAAATATTAGAATTTTATTATCTTCGCTATCCGCATCAAAATTTGAATCTTCGCTTAGTATGAATTTAGGACCAGATTCATCCAAACAATAGCTAGACTTTATTTGATCCGTTGCCTTTTCGATAATTTTGGTTTTTAGGGCACTTAGTTCTGAAAAACTATTTTTAACGTTGTAATTAGCTTCATAAGAATAGTCTTTACCCTCGTTTGAAAAGGTTTGCGTGTACAAAGGTTGATTCTTCCAAAGAGAGTCCAAAGAGGAAAATTTTACTTTTTCTCTCATAAACCGTTTGCCTTCCCCTCCACACCAATCCTCACTGGGAGGTACGTAAAGTATCGTTTTCCAATTTTTTTTCCAATAGGAAGTTTCTGTAATATTTTCTGGCCGATCTTCCATATAAAAGATAATGCCAAAAAGCAAAACAAAGGCTGTAATGATATATATGTATTTTAGGTTCATTTGATTAAACATCTGCTAAAGACTTTTTTCGTCTAACGTACACATAGTACGATCCAAATGATATAATTAGCCCAGGAAAGAAAAATACACCTATGGCCCAAACAATTAATTTTTGATTGTCAGTGAGATTGATGGTTTGGATATCTTCTTTTTTTTCTGGAATTTCAGCAACTGCCACATCCAAAAACAAACCAGTAACTGAAACAGTTGAAAGCTGCACATTCATCAAATAAGGAATAAACTGATCCGTTATCCACGAAGTTCCTGAATGAAGAATAATTTTTCCTGTTTTATCGCCTGTTAGAGAGAGGGGAGATAGAACCAAAGAAAGGATACGATTGTCTTTTTTTTCAGCACCATCCATTTTTCCATTCTTATTCTCATCTGCGTATACTTCGTATCCTGATTCTAAAATAGGATTAGATTTGAACAAAAAGGGAGCAGCCCCTGTTGATTCCAAAGTAAAATATCCACTATACGGAAAAAGAATTCCCATGTCTTTTTTCTGAATCAATTCAGTTAACTTGTTATCAGGAAATCGTTTGGCTTGGATGAGTCCCGGTTTTTCGTCTCGTTCGACTAGACCCGTATTGTGAAATTTTACCCCAGCTGAATTCAGAAGCCATTCTAAATTCTCACTTCCTTTCGGTTCCATAGTGATCAAAAGTTTTCCATTCTTCTCTAAAACATAATTTTTGATAGCAATTTGAGCCTCTGCCGAAAACGGAACCGTTGGACCCAAGATGATAAGCATATCAGCGTCTTCTGGCAGTTTTGCGGGCCATCCTTGCGCAAAACCCCACTCAGATACTTTAAAGTTGAGAAAGCTAAGACTAGAAACAAATCGATTGACTTGTTCGTTAGGCAAAGGTTTAAAACCAATGCCAAATCGCTCCCCATTGGATGTAGTAAAATATACTTTTTTTTGTTCCGTTGTTACATTTAGTATTGCCGCAACTAACTTACGCTCAAGATCCTCTAAATCTTTTGGTTCTTTCGCCACCACTCGTTCTTCCGCAAAAGGAGAACCCAATGATAGACTTTGCTTTTTTGATCTTACAAAAATAGTGCCATTCGATACCTGTCCAAAATCTTTTAGTAGATCTACCTCTACATCCGCATTGATAAACTGAACGGTTATCTTTGGATTTTCTGAGCGAATTTGGTCTAAAAGAATTTCAATATCAGGCCTTACTCTCGTCAAAGCAAAAGCAGACATTTTATCTCCATTAGGTGGTCCGTCAGCTTCTAATGGACGGGGATAAAATGCTGTTATGGTTACTTCTGTCGCAACCTGCTTTAATAAATTTTTTGAGATTGAAGATAACGAAAATTTGCCTTGAGAACTTAAGTCAAAATTGTAATTCCGTTTGATCGCAAAATAGTTCACTGCTACCAAAATTGGCAATAATATCAAAAAATTCAAAACTGCGTTCTGTAAGAGGGAGTTTTTAGATTTTGCTAAATGACTTTGGGCTTCCAACGAAGCTTTTCCAATTTCCAGCAATACAATTTGTAGAAGGTAGAGCAAAGAAAAGAGAACTACAACCAAAAGCAAAAATTCTCGGATTTTAGGTATCGAACTAGCTTCCTCAGAAAGCCCTGCCGTTGGTTTGAACTCAATCAAATCCCTTAGAATGGAGAGAATAAACGCACTGATTCCAAGTCCATACGCAAAATACCTAGATTTATCTTCCTTTCGGAAGCCATTTAAGTACGTTCTGTACAATATATCAAATGACAAAAAAAGAAAAATAGCTACATACCATAAGATTTTTCTTTTTGGTTCCGTAACCATTCCATCGAACAAAAAGAAAAGAAATAAGGATAAAACAGAAAAAAAAGGCAAAACTCTTTGTAAGGAAATATTCATATTAACCTCTCCACCTTCTCGATTCCAAAACTTTTACAGTCATATATAAAAACAAAAAAGTCCCAGATAGAAAGAATACAACACTTGTTAAAGGAAGAACCCCTTTTGAAAAACTTATAAAATGTGAGAAAATATGTAGATGAAACAATACCTTCCTCGTTGTAGCTTGGAATAAGTGGGAAAAGTATCCTACAACCCAAAGTGTCAAAATGATCAGAACTGAAATGAGAAGAGAGATCATTTGGTTCTTTGCTAAACTGGAACCAAAAAGACCGATACTAAACGTAAAAATTCCAAGTAAAAAAACTCCAATTGTACCGGAAGCAACAATATAAAGAGGAGCCTTCCAAAAAGAATACAACATCAAAGGAAACAAACCATTGATAAAAATGGTAATGATACCGCAGATAGTTGCACCAAATAAGAACTTTCCAAATATGATTTCTAAATCTGTAATGGGAGATGTAAAAAGTAACTCTAACGTACCTTTATTTTTTTCCTCCACGATACTACCCATGGAAAGGATCACCATTGCGATAAGAATGGTAGTCATAAATGAAACAAAAGTTACTATAGTTGCTTCTTCATAGT
>JALOTI010000508.1 GCA_025457985.1 Leptospira sp. | reverse complement strand
TTAAAAAATTTATTTACTAAATCAATTTTCCTTTTTTTCAAAAGGTACCAATCCATAATGTGGTCAAGTCATTTGTATGATCAAAGCATATTTGAAAAAACTCGCCTCTTTCCTCTTAAAGACAGACTCAGAAAACTCTGACTTGACGTTTCCTATTCGATACAAGCTGCTTTTGATTACATCGGCAGTATTACTTCTCTCGATGTCTGGAGTGATCTTTCTCGCCTCGTATTTTTTTCGAAAGGATAGCGAGGTTCGAGTAAAAGAAAACAATATCAAAATCAACGAGATCCTTTCTTTAAAAGTAAAATCCGATCTACAATCGATCAAACAAGATATCCAGATAACTTCGTCTGCCATTCTGCGAAGCCCAAATCTGACCGAAACAATATCTAAAGAGTTATTTGCTGCAGACAAAAATTTTCTCTTGGTTGGTGCTTACGATTTCGATCTCAACCCTAAGTTCGAAACACTGAATTATGAATTCTTAAAGGATTATGACTACCAAAAAGCGGAAGTTCAGTCGCTCATAAAACAATTTAAACCTAAGGTCAAAAAATCTTTCTCCGGAACGACTGTTATATGGAATGCAAGTCCGTATTTTCGACATCCTATTTTATGTATTGCGTTTCCTCTTTCGGAGTCAAAAGACACAGGAACAATTCTCTTAACTTTATTCAGACTAGATAGTTTGCTTGATGCATTCCAAACTTCGGGCCAAGTGGAAACTTTTTTAGTGAGCGAAGATGGAAGTGTTCTCGCACATCCAGATGCAAAAATAGTTCTCTCCGGCTCTAATTTGAACGATTTGCCCATTGTTGAACGAATGAAAAAATCTACGGTTGATAATGGTCAGTTTAGATACCAATCCAAAGATGGAACCTGGTTTTTAGGATCTTTCAAAAAACTTAGCTTAGGCGGAGTTGGTGTTATTTCCCAAGTCCGTGAAGAAAAAATATTTGCTGAAGTTAATAATATCCAAAAGAGGAATGTTTACTTACTCATTGTTTCACTCGCATTGGCATTTATTATAGTTTATATTTTTGCAAAGTCCCTTTCTATTCCAATATTAAATTTAGTATCTGCCTCCGAGGAAATTCGTGCTGGTAACTACCATATCACTTTAGAGGCAACTACCAAAGATGAAATTGGAGTCCTCACCAACTCCCATTTGGAAAATTTGTAAATACCGATATCGCAGAACTAGCAGCTAAAGGCAAACTGGCAATAGGTGGACAGCGAAAACATTGTGCCGTTTTTTTCTCAGATATCCGAGGATTTACTTCTATTTCGGAGAGACTCCAACCGGAAGAAGTTGTAGAGTTTCTAAACCAATACATGTCTGAGATGGTAACCTGTGTTAAAGAAACGGGGGGTACGGTCGATAAATTCATTGGCGACGCAATTATGGCAACCTGGGGAGCCCTACGAAGCACTGGAAGTGACTCCAAAAACGCAGTGGAAACCTGTATTCGTATGCGAGAACGAATGCTCGAATTTAACAAAGGAAGAGGAAGCACCAAAAAGCCTATCATTAACATTGGTTGCGGAGTTAACACTGGATATGTGATTGCGGGCCAGATTGGAAGTTCGGACAAGATGGAATTTACTGTGATTGGCGATACTGTGAATTTGGCTTCCCGAGTTGAATCTTTAAACAAGGAAAGTGGCACAGACATATTAATCTCTGAAAACACTTATAAAGAAGTAAAAGATTTTTTTACTGTTGAGAGTATGGGTGAAATTAAAGTAAAAGGAAAAGAAAAACCGCAAAAGGTATATGCCGTATTGGGTCGAAAATCAGACAAAAACGCACCCAAAAATCTTATCGAATTACGCAAGTTACTTGGTATTTCTTTTCCTGGGAAAAAAAAGTAAATTATGAAATTAGATTCTAGAGACAAACTAGTTCTTTTTGCATTAGTATTTATAGCTATTTTATTTTCCTGCCTATTTTACTTAGATCTGAATCGTAAGATAGGCATTGGTGATAGAGAGGTAATAGGCTCCATTCATTTCAAAAATAATATCATCCAAAGAAAGTTTGAGGATGAGGTTATTTGGGAAAGACTAAGTAACAATAGCCCTCTTACGAACAGAGATACAATCCGATCGGAATCCTTCTCCGATGCTATTATTAGACTTAAAGATGGAACAGAAATCAATATCGACGAAAATAGTATGTTTAACTTGGATTTGACGGGCGAATCTCCGAATCTAGACTTTAGTCAGGGATCTCTTCAAATTAAAAAAGGTTCTTCCGATGATCATCATATACTCATTACAAGCGGAGGACAAGAAATCAATGTAAAGTCCGGTGACGTCAAATTGGAAAAGGCAGAAAAGCAGAATCTAAGCCTTTTTGTAGAACGAGGCAATACTACGATAAAGGATGGGGACAAGGTAGTTAAAGTTTCTGGAGGAAAAAAAGCTGAATTTAAATCCACAGGTTTAGAAATAAAAAAGATACCAGCCCTCTTGATTGCTCCGAGTTCACAAAAGCTGATTTTAAGCCAAAGTAATGAGACTTCCATTCTTTTCCAATGGAAACTGGAAGAAGAATTTTCTAATCCAATGATTGAAATATCAAGATCACCAAATTTTCAGCTCACATTGATCAAGGAGAAAGTTTCAGGGGATCAAGCTAGTTTTCGGCTCAGAGAAGGTACTTATTATTGGAGAATTCTTGTCACCAATAAACAAACTAACGCAAAAGATGTGAGTGATACTGGTAAGTTTTTTGTTTCCAGGCACCTTTCAGAGAAGTTCT
>JALOTI010000119.1 GCA_025457985.1 Leptospira sp. | reverse complement strand
TCTTCCAAAACATGATTGGACCAATATTCAGGCATTCCAATCCCATTGTCTGTGATTCGCAGACACCAATTGCGGTTCTCTTCAGTTAGAGAGATTTCGATAGTTCCCCCTTCTTTGGTAAACTTAATTGCATTTGTCATCAAATTCCAAATCAAATGTTCAATCAAATATGGGTCTCCGATTCCGACGGAGGATTCAACAATATTGGAATTTAAATGAATCTTTTTGCTTCCGATTTGTGGCTCGGCTTTTTCGAGTAGGTTTTGAACAAGCAAGTGGAAATCAAAAAGTTGGTAGTCAGGAAACACTGCCGCATTTTGGAACCGTGAATACTTAATCAATTCCTCAACCATACTGAGAATGTTTTTTAACCCAATGCTTGCTTCACCTAACACCTGTCTTGTTTTTTCGGGACTTAATGTAGGAGGAGATTCCGTAAGTAAATTTACAACTGAACTAATCCCAAACAAGGGAGAACGAATATCATGCGAAACAATGGAGATAAACTTATCTTTTAACTCTCCAGATTTTTCAGCTTTTTCTTTCTCTTTTCGCAGTTCTATGGTTTTCCAATCCACTTCTTTTTGTAGATTTAAGGTTAGGTATTCTGCAGTTTCCCAAGCTTTTGAATTTTGACTCGAGATAACAATCGCAAGACAAAATGAAAATACACTAAAACCGATATCAGTAACTAATGGCAGATCCCAACGTTTGAAAAAAACAACGGAGTCATAAATAGTCGTTAAGAGAACAATTCCTGTTCCAAACAAAATTACCCCTGCCTCGTATCTGGATTCCTTTTGTGTGACAGCACGAATTGCCGCATAAATCGCAACACAAAGTATAAATGCCATATAAACTTGGTTGAACACTAATAACTTTGTATAAAAAGCATAAGGTGTAAAACAAGTAACCAGAAAGGACAATATAACAGGCATTAGTAGATTTTTGTTGAAGTTTTGTCGAAGGTAAGCAGGATACGTTTCAAAGAAGAATTTTAAACTGAAGAACATGATTCCCACAAAAGAGAGGTATTCCAATCGGATCTGCAGCATTTCCATAAAATCCGAAGGAACGAACCAATCTCTCGAAAATCTTTCAAACAACAAAATTCGTATAAGCCAACAGAAACAAAGCATCGCAAAAAATAATGCCTGCCTTTGTTTCGGTCTATGTAAAAATAGAAAGAAATGCGAAACAACCAAGATCGCAAAGAACCCTAGGAAGAATGTTTTTTTTCTCTCTTTAAATCTAAGATACACTAATGTTTTTTGGCTACTTCCCAAAATCGGCGAATAGTATGGACCACCTCGGGAATAAAGATAGTTGGATACTTGTAAATACAAAACAGAAGATGGAGTCGCTCGAAAGGTTCGGGCTGTCTCTTCGTAATATCCCACAGACTCTTTTGCCGATTTTGAAATCTTTCCACCCTCGCCAATAAGAACCAAACCTCGTTCGCTGTTCTGGTGGTAGATTCGATACGCAGAAGAAGCTTCACGTAGGTAGATCATCAAATTTTCGGGAGAGTCCAATTTCAATTTGAGTTTGTAAGTCACAAAGCCGTGTGCTGGTAGACCTTGGTTGACCCAATAGCCAGGAATTTTTAAGGGGACTGCTGTCTTTTTATCGAGTTCTAAAAACTCCAAATCTGTTTCGGGAAGTTCTCCTGGGTAAGCGAGCCACTCACCAGCCAAAGGGAAAGGTTCCAAACTTCCAGGGGAAATGAAACTTAGATCTAAAGTCCCGTTTTCAATCGTACGTGGGGCTCCCAAACTGGGAAAAATCTCTTCCTTGCATTGAGTTAGAGGCATCCATAAGAAAAATAGAATTGGAATAAAAATTCGATGCAAGGGCCAAGTCCTCATACAAATTCCAGAAACAAACTAGGAAGATAGGAAAAATAAAAATCAATTCCTTGGAAAGTGGTTTTTTATATTCGATGGGTTTTTGAACATATAACAAACGTTCTAAGAAAAAGGAAATCCAATTGACGGATCAGACTTTCCTCGGAAGCCTAGAGTCTTTAAGGGGAAGACATGGCAAAAAACAAATCAGAAGAGTTTGTAACGACTATTTCGGATGGATATCCAGAAAAAAATGCGCTCTATATCGGTGGCGGTTTATTGGAAGGAAAACCCTATCCTGAAGCCAAAGTTCAAATTCCGCTATCCACTCTGAACCGCCATGGCCTCATCGCAGGCGCAACTGGTACGGGAAAAACAAAAACCTTACAACTTTTGACAGAATGTCTCTCGGACGCAGGTGTTCCTGTTGTTTTGATGGATATCAAAGGAGATCTCTCCGGCCTTGCCAAACCTGGTAGTTTAAATGACAAGATTGAAGAAAGAACTAAATCTTTGGGTGTGGAATGGAAACCCGAATCGTACCCAGTGGAATTTTTGTCACTTTCATCCGAGCCCGGTGCCAAACTTCGGTCTACAATCTCAGAATTTGGACCAATCCTTATTTCTAGAATACTTGGGCTGAACGAAACTCAATCGGGAGTTATTTCCCTTATATTCAAATATTGTGATGATATGGGTCTCCCCATTCTTGACCTAAAGGATTTTAAAAAAGCTCTACAATATGTAAATAGCGATGAAGGCAAGACAGAGATCGAAAAAGAATATGGTTCCGTTTCATCTCAGTCGATTTCCACGATTTTGAGAAAACTTATCGAGTTAGAAAGCCAAGGAGCAGATGATTTTTTTGGGGAACCTTCCTTTGATGTTTCTGATCTTGTTCAATCCAAAAAAGGTAAGGGACAAGTTTCTATCATTCGACTCACAGATATCCAAACAAAACCGCATCTTTTTTCTACTTTTATGCTGTCCTTACTTACAGAGATTTATGCAAATTTCCCGGAAGAAGGAGATTTGGAAAAACCAAAACTAGTGCTCTTCATTGATGAGGCTCATCTTGTATTTAATGAGGCATCCAATGATTTAATGAAACAATTGGAAACCATGGTTCGCCTGATCCGATCCAAGGGAGTGGGCATTATTTTTTGCACCCAAACGCCAACCGATATACCAAAAGAAGTACTAGCGCAACTTGGACTTAAAGTACAACATGCACTCCGAGCCTTTACCGCAAATGATCGAAAGGCAATCAAACAAGCGTCGGAAAACTACCCATCTACAGACTTTTACGATACGAAGGAAGCAATCACAGAACTAGGTATAGGTGAGGCATTTATAACTGCACTCAGCCCTAAAGGCAATCCAACACCTCTAGTTTGGACCCTTCTCTCCCCTCCCAGATCCCGAATGGGAATCTTAACGGAAGCGGAATTGAACTCAGTAATCGAATCTTCCGATCTCGTAAAAAAATATGAAAAGACCTTAGATCGCGAAAGTGCTTACGAACTTCTGACCAAACAAATGGAGTCCATTGCGGACGCAGCAGAGGAAGAAGAACCAAAAGAGTCTGCGAAGAAATCCAGAAAAGAAAAAGAAGATCCTAGTCTTGTAGAAACTATTTCCAAAAATCCGCTCGCCCGTGAGGTGGGCAGAACCGTCGCAAGGGAGGTTACAAGAGGTCTTCTTGGTATGCTTGGAGTTTCGACCAAAAAAACCACCCGAAAGAAAAAAACAGGAATCTTCGGTTTCTAAACGAAAATCCCAAAAATTAGCACTCTCGGACCGAAAGTGCTTGCATTTTTTTCGGCCTCCTGATCCAGTGGTACTGTAGATTAGCACTCTATTGAAGATGGTGCTAACACGGAATCCATTCAAAACAAGAAAATAGGAGACGAAACCGCATGGCATCGATTAAACCATTGGGCGACAGAGTTGTCGTAGAACCAAAAAGCGAATCTGAAGAAAAAATTGGATCCATCATTGTTCCGGACACAGCAAAGGAAAAGCCACAAGAAGGCAAAATCATCGCTGTTGGCCAAGGAAAGTATGAGGACGGAAAACTCGTTCCACTCGAAGTGAAAGTGGGCGATACAGTTCTCTACGGAAAGTATTCCGGTACAGAAATCAAACAAGGCGGAAAGGATTATCTAATCATCCGTGAAAGCGACATCCTCGGAGTCGTAGCTTAATCTTACAGGAGAGAATCATATGGCTAAAACAATAGAATTCGACGAACACGCAAGACGCAAACTACTCAGCGGGGTAAACAAACTTGCAAACGCAGTAAAGGTAACTTTAGGACCAAAAGGTCGTAACGTAGTTATCGACAAAAAATTTGGATCCCCTACTATCACAAAAGATGGTGTAACAGTTGCTAAAGAAATCGAACTCGAAGATGCAATTGAAAACATGGGCGCTCAAATGGTTAAAGAAGTTTCCACTAAAACCAACGATATCGCTGGTGATGGAACAACAACTGCAACTATCCTTGCGCAAGCGATCATCAACGAAGGTTTGAAGAACGTAACTGCAGGTGCAAATCCGATGGCACTCAAACACGGGATTGACAAAGCCGTTGTTGTTGCCGTGGAAGAAATTAAAAAACACTCCATCAAAATCAACAGCAAAGCAGAATATGCAAATGTTGCAACAATCTCTGCAAACAACGATCCAGAAATCGGAAACCTTATTGCACAAGCTTTTGACCGAGTAGGTAAAGAAGGTGTGATCACTGTAGATGAGGCAAAATCTATCGAAACCACACTTGATATCGTGGAAGGTATGCAATTTGACAGAGGTTACATTTCACCTTATATGGTGACAGATCCAGAAGCAATGGTTGCGACTTTCAATGATCCATTTATCTTGATTTATGATAAGAAGATCGCATCTATGAAAGATCTACTCCCTGTGCTTGAAAAAATTGCTCAAGCTGGTAGACCTTTAGTGATCATCGCGGAAGAAGTGGAAGGGGAAGCTCTTGCAACTATCGTAGTGAACACTC
Source organism: Leptospira sp. (assembly GCA_025457985.1). Lineage (GTDB taxonomy): Bacteria > Spirochaetota > Leptospiria > Leptospirales > Leptospiraceae > Leptospira_A. The sequence continues at coordinate 1,635 of JALOTI010000119.1, read as the reverse complement.
TTAGAAAAACAATCCAGTGTGTTGCTGTAAAAGCCCCTGGTTTTGGTGACAGAAGAAAAGCGATGTTAGAAGATATCGCAATTCTAACTGGTGGACAAGTGATCTCTGAGGACCTCGGAATGAAACTTGAAAACGCAGATGTTAAGATGTTAGGTCGTGCAAAAAAGGTAGTTGTTGATAAAGAAAATACAACAATCATCGAAGGTGCTGGTGCGACTAAAGACATCCAAGGTCGAGTAAACCAAATCAAAAAACAAATCGAAGACACTACTTCTGATTACGACAGAGAAAAACTCCAAGAGCGACTTGCAAAACTTGCAGGTGGTGTTGCGGTAATTCATGTGGGAGCAGCTACTGAAGTTGAAATGAAAGAGAAAAAAGCTCGGGTAGAAGATGCTCTTTCTGCAACTCGTGCCGCTGTAGAAGAAGGAATCGTTCCTGGTGGTGGACTCACTTTACTCCGTGCACAAACTGCAGTAAAAGGATTAAAACTTTCTGGCGATGAACAAACAGGTGCTAATATCATCTTACGTGCGCTTGAAGAGCCGATTCGAATGATCACTACAAACGCAGGTTTGGAAGGATCTGTAATCGTAGAGCAAGCTCGCGCGAAAACTGGAAACGAAGGATTTAACGCACTTACTATGGTTTGGGAAGACCTAATCAAAGCTGGTGTTGTTGACCCTGCAAAGGTTGTGCGTTCTGCACTTCAAAATGCAGCTTCTATCGGTGCGATGATACTCACTACAGAAGTAACAATCACTGACAAACCAGAGCCTAAAGATGCTGGTGGCGGAATGCCAGGCGGAATGGGTGGTATGGGCGGAATGGGAGGCATGGGTGGTATGATGTAATTCGGGAAACCGAATCATCGAACGACTCATCCTTAGGATAAACGTTCCTAGAAAGCTCGGGAGTGATCCCGGGCTTTTTTTATTTCAATGGATAACCAATTGATTAAACAAATTCTGCAACTTACGATCTAAAGTAATCAATCCCAAAGAATTATTGATGGCATCATAAAGTATATTGCAATCGACCCAGCCGATTCCTTTTCCAATGAGTGATTGGTTCAATATAAACTGGCACACTGACTCTGGGTTTGCCTGTTCCTGAAAAGGTAACGATAGTAAACTTTCCCTTAATTTTTTATCCTTTAAAAATCCGCCGAGTAGAAGTTCGCCGTAGATCATCGGATGGCAATAGACGATCGAGTTTTCCAAAACTGAGATTAGTTTCTGATTTCCGTTTTTCGATTTAAAGTGATCTACCCAGATAGATGTATCGGCAAGAATCAAACTACCTTCCTTCTACCTGGCAATTTAGCCGATTTTGGAGCAGAGCCTTTTGCTCTAATTAAGGTCAATTTAGCCTCTCTTTCCAGGAGCGCTCGCAGTCCTTCATGGAGAAGAGAAGTCTTTTCTTGAATTCCTGTAGCTACCTTAGCTCTTTCAATTAAGTCCGTATCTAAATTTAAAGTTGTCTTCATACAGACGAGTATGACGAATTCATACAGATTTGTCAATATTTAATTATTTGGACTTAGCCAATCTCAATATGAATCAATGTGACATCGTCATGTGGGTGGCCTACCATCTCGGTAAATTCATGAAACTTTGAGATCAAATAAGAGAT
>JALOTI010000118.1 GCA_025457985.1 Leptospira sp. | reverse complement strand
ATACTTTTGGATCATCCACGCGGGTCGTATCGGAGAAGATTTTAAAAAACCCTTCCATCTCCAATGCCTCCGTTTGGATTTGTTCTTCGACTGCTAACTTTGCTCGAGTCGTCTTGGGCCAATCCGTATTCCAGGAGGCGTTGCTTACAGCATGTATCCCTGGTCCAATTTCCATTATTTTCTTCGGTTCATTTCCAATATAGATAGCTCGGCCCCGCTCATACAAAAAGAGATTAAATCCTTCATAGTCTTCCGATCGATCGAAAACTTGGTGTGCGTAATCATCGAAGTCTCCTTTAAATTTCAGAAATTCAGAGACGAGCAATCCCCGAGAGCGAGGATTTGGGTGGGGTGGTCTTCTTAGATTGCGAACATTTGTGAGAAAAGCGAGCCGACCTTGTTTGTTGCCAGCAAGCCAAGTTCCGTTTGCTTTAAGGTCAAGTCCTCCTAAAATTTCAGGGTTCTCTTTCCAAAAATGACTTGGATTCTGAAACCGCAGTCTCGATCTTTCAAAATTCTGTCCTGGATTGGCACAAAAACGAAGCTCCACACCAAAACCCATACCCAGAAGGAACCCTCGAACACACACTCTACCAAAAAAATCATATTGATACCATCCAATGGCATATAGAAGACGAAATCCGTAGGCCTGACATCGCCCTTGAAGAAGTTGTGAATTTAAAGAGAAAGATTGATAAGTTGAACCAAGACCGCACGGACATGGTGGAGCGATTGGATGATTTTGTAATCGATATGTTTAAGGATGTTGTTCCCAAAAAAGATGCAAAACTCAATTCCGAATCCCCGGCATGGTTACTCGATCGTATGAGTATCTTAGAACTCAAGATCTATCATATGGAAGAGCAGGTTGCCAGAAAGGATTCTGGAGCAACAAAAGAACATATTCAAAAATGCCAAAACAAATTAGATGTTCTTCTCGACCAAAGATCGGACCTTAAACAATGTTTGGATGAACTCTTTTCGGATTATAGACAAGGAATCAAAAGAGTGAAAGTATATAGGCAGATGAAAATGTACAATGACCAAAATCTAAATCCATCTCTCTATAAAAATAAGACTGAATGAATTTACTTGTACTTAGATTTTCAGCGATGGGAGATGTTGCCCTTACAACTCCTGCATTGATCGCAATCGCTGCAAAGTACTCAAATATACAAATTACGGTTGTTACGCGAGGGAATTTCTCCCCTTTCTTCTATAACATTCCCAACTTAAATGTCCTTGGTATCAATTTAAAAAAATACAAGGGGATTATTGGATTATGGAGGATGTATCGAGATATATCCAAACTTGGTCCTTTTGGGTATGTGATTGATCTACATGGATCATTGCGATCACGCCTTATTTCTTTTATCTTTCGAACAAAAGGTGTTCCCTACCAAAAGATTATAAAAGGTCGTAGGGAAAAAATTGCACAAACAAGACGATATAACAAAAAGCTTAAAACCCTACCCCATACCGTTGAACGCTACTTAAACGTATTTCGCAAAGCTGGTTTTGATGCTCCTCTGCGGAAAGGGCCTTGGCTCAATGTGGATGGAGAATCAAAAATCTATGCCAAAGAATATTTTAAGTCGATAGGTCTAGACAAAAAATCAGGACAATGGATTGGGTTTGCTCCCTTTGCAGGTCATGCTTTAAAAGAATGGAGTTTTGAAAAATCCAAACGACTTGTTGAAATCATTTTAGATGAATTTCCAGAAGTCAGCATCTTTCTTTTTGGTGGAAAAGATGAAGCTGGAAAACTCAATATTCTTAAAAACAACTCTCCTCGAGTACATCTTGTACAAGGTGGAAATTTGGGAATCCGTGGGGAACTTGGAATCATGGACCGATTGGATGTGATGATTGGGATGGATAGTTCCAACGTCCACATTGCTGCTCTATTAAAAAAACCAGTGATTGGACTTTATGGCACCACACATCCTATGTCAGGATTTGGTCCATTTGCACAGGAGGACACAGGCGTATTACAAGTGGATTTACCTTGTAGACCTTGTTCTATCTATGGCAATACAAAATGTTTCCGAGGCGACCACGCTTGTATGGAACTTATCGATCCACTAGATGTCGTTAGACGGATTAGAGTTTTACAAAATGTAAATACATTATGGTAACTGCCCCTCGAAAATTAAGGGTCTATCCCCTTTTTTTCCTATCTATCTTCTTTTTTATCTTTTTTTTAATCCTTTTTCCTTTATCACCTCAAGAATTTGATTCAGAATTCTTTGAAAACAAACTCCCATCCCCTAATAAAGAAAAATATGAAGAACAAATCAAATGTTCGTTAGATTGTAAAATTGTAGCTTTTGATCGCGAAGACAAATATATTGAGGAAGTTTGGACGGATCTGGGAAAAAATGGAGGTAAACTTGTAATTGACTTCTCAGGATCTATGGGATTTACTTTGGATTCTGCCGAACTGGAAACGGCGACAGAATATCTGCGTGAGATCGCAAAACGCAATGGTCATGTTAGCTTTGAACCATTGTATATAGCACAGAGAGGTACGGGGAAAATTGACCTTCCTGTGTTAAAGGATATTTATGGGATTAGTTTCAATATTTACAAACGACTGCGTTCGTATTTTAAATTTGGTAGAATGGAAAATTACAATGCAAAGGTTCTATTTCATCCAACAACAGGGAAGATTTTTTACATTTATTTTTTTCATAGAAACTATGGCCATCTTTGTGATACAGTTTTTTCTACCTGCGATAGTTTGGAATACATGGATGACGAACTCTTTGACCTCCAACTTTCAAATCGACTAACGCAAGAAAATTACCGTAATTTAGAAATCAGGTTTTCGAAGCAATCTGCTGTTTTACCCAGCTTCCATCTTGATATACAAAACTTAATTGAGACCAATAAATCAGCCAGACTTTATAAGTGGTTGATAGCTTCTAAAACTACGGAAACTAAAAAAGTAACTAAAGAAAGATTTTTGACCTTAGGTCTTGTTATTCAGGTTTTGGACTATAGCCTCACTGCATACGAGTTAGTGGAGGCAACACAATTGTATCTGCCAGCCCGAGAAAAATCTGCTGAAGTAATATATGATGAAACCCCAAACGGTAAAATCATTCGCTCTGTTATATTCTATCCTTCAAAATAAATTTTTACATTTTTAAAAAATGCTTTTTTTCTAATGCTACTTGTTTATCCTAATTGAGCTTAGGAGAACTTCTGTGACAGCCTTCCAACAACATTTACCGATGCAAATTTTACCTAAGGAAAACAATCCAGAAGGTATCAAATACCAAGGATTTTTCGATACCATGGAAGCCACCCGTATGAAACTGACCATGGATCCTATCTTTTTTGATGAAAACCGTGGGAAGACAATACAAGTTGAATTCTCCATGTCCAATTACAATTTTGCATTTGAATCGGAGATCTTACCTGGAGAGGAAAGGGGATTTGTATACATCGTAAAACCAAAAGTAATCCATAAAAGCCAGATCCGCAAGTCTCCAAGACTGCGATGCCATATCAAATTCAATTATACGATTTGGACAGAAACAGGAAGATATGATGGTTTTATCACAGACTTAAGTACGGTCGGTCTGAAAATGAAGGCAGACAAGTATTTGCAAAAGAATATGATTTTGAGTTTGAATGTTTATATCGCAGGCTCGGGACTCAGATTTATCTGCCAGGGTCTCGTGATGTGGTCCCATCCAGCCCCAAATATGAACGATGTTTTTTTATCGGGCATAAAGTTCACAACTCTATCCATTGATGCGATGAAAAAAGTCGACAAATACATCCAAGAAGAACTAGAAAAGAATAGTAAAAACTATTAAATCTTTGCAGTTTGGTATGGATTGAAGTCCTTCACTAAAATCTCAAAACTACTCCTAAGTACAATTATTACTGCTCTATGCCTTTCATGGTTATTGTATTACGTACAAAGCCTAATACTTGCGGATGTAACAAACGCTAAACCATTCCATTTTTTAAAAATCTATTCCCGTTGTTTAACTGTAGTTCTATTTGTTTTCGTATATATCTATATCAAAAAGATTACAAAAAGATCATTTTTAGAGTTTGGATTGCAAAAAGATGAAAACTCTTTCAAAATGCTTTCCTCTGGATTTTTATTTGGAATTTTTTCAATGATCGTTCTAATCATGATTCAGTTTTTTACTAGAGAATCAATTCTCGAAACATCAAATTGGAATCCTAAATTTTACTTTGATTTGGTGTTCCAGCTTTTTGTCGTATTTACAATTGCAGTGGTTGAGGAATGGTTCTTTAGGGGGTTTGTTTATTCGGAACTAAAGATGGATCTTGGTGTTCCAAAAGCTGTGATCCTTTCGAGTGCATTTTTTGCCATTACCCATTTTGTCCGTCCAACTACACACTGGCAAGTTTTGATTCCTGAGTTTTTTGGTTTATTTTTAATCGGTGTGATATTGACCAATGCATTCGAATATTCAAAATCTCTTTATTTGTCTATCGGTATACATGCAGGTTGGGTTTACGTGGTAAAACTAGACAAATATTTTATCAACCATTTTGACTCAGTATTACAAAAGACGTTTGGTGGGGAAAAACTTCTAAAATCTATTCCTGCTTGGATTTTAATTCTTCTAATTCTTTTTTTCTTAAAGCGCTTCGTCCTTTTGATTCAGACCAAAAAAACGAAAGGCCTATCCATTGAACGAAGAATTGTGTAATCTCTCTAGTTCCCTTTTTTTATCTTTCATAAGTTTGTGAGCATGATTCAGATAAGTTTCAAAGTCGATATGATCCTTAGCAAATACGGTTCCACAAAAACTAAAGTAGACTTTCCGATCTTTTGCCATTTCCGAATAAACAACTTCATCAGAAAAACCCATCAAACCACTCACAACAAACACATCTAAGTCTATCTGAAACTTATACGCAATTTTTAGAACACCAGTTTGAAAGGGTCGAATCTCTTCCGTATAGGTTCGTTCACCTTCTGGATAAAGAAAGATAGATCTCTTTTCCAACACTCGGAGTACGTCGGACTTAAAATTGCGAAAATTTGGTTTTTTTTCCGAATAGATCACTGCCTCAACGATTCGGGCATGCATCATGAGTGGTATGATTTTGTATCTTTGTATGATATCGCCCCCCAAATAAGAAAGATGGGTATCTATGGATCCGCTTAAGAAAGGTAGAGCGACTACTAATGGAACTTCTAAAGAGTTAGTGTGGTTGCAGATTAAAAACCGATTTTTGTTTTCTGGGTTCCATTTCTTTAAGTCCAAAACCAATGTCCTTCGAGAAAGTATAAAAAAAATTCGATACCAAAGATATGCCAACGTGTTGTTGATCTTATCCGAAGCGTCATCAAAATTTGTTATCTTTAAAAGGTACGATAAAAGGAGCCCAAACGGGTAAATGGGAAGCAATATTGGAATTGCGTAACAGAGAGTTACAAAAAAGGACAGTCGCGACATAGAAGAAAGAATACAGAATTATGTTGTTTGTAACTCTTTTTTTTAAGAAGCAAAGTCTAAATAAGGATGAAAATCAATCTAACTCGCCTGCATTTATTCAGTTTCATAGAAGGTCTTTCGTTTCTACTACTTCTCTGTTTTGCAATGCCTCTCAAATACATTTGGGGAATCCCGATTGTTGTAAAAATCCTGGGAATGGTCCACGGAGTACTTTTTGTGATTTTAGTTGGATCTATAGTCCTCTACGCCAAAGATAAAAACTTTTCCCTCCGAAAGCTTTTTTTGGCCCTTCTCACCACATCTCTTCCATTTGGTTGGCAGTATTTAGATGATGTTTTTGAATCTTAGTTATTTTTTAGCATGTGGGTGTGCGTTTCTATAAACTTCTTTGAGTCTATCTCGAGAGACACTTAGATACACTTGGGTCGAGGATAATGATGCATGGCCAAGTAACTCTTGAACAGCTCGGATATCTGCCCCCGCATTCAGTAAATCTGTAGCAAACGTATGACGAAACTTATGTGGTGTGATTGCTTTTTCCATTCCCATAACGGATCTTCGTTCGGCTAAAATATATCGTATTCCTCTGGTTGTGAGTTTAGTTCCTCTTTGGTTCAAAAATATCTCAGGTGCAGATTTATTTCCTCGCTCTTCCAAATACTCTTGCAGTGCTTTTTTTGCCTCGTCACCTAAAAATACATATCTTTCTTTTCGTCTTTTACCCATAACTTTAAGTGACGTTAGATCTTCACTTAGGTCACTCATTTTGGCACATACTAACTCGAATACACGTAAACCCGTACTATATAAAACTTCCACGATAGCCCTATCTCTCTTTCCGAGTTCTGGGGATTTTTCTTCTTCATCAAAACAAAGTATATCTTCTGTTTCGATTTGAGTAAAATTTTTAGGAAGCTTCTTTTTTGTTTTTGGAAAACTCACCTGTAAAATAGGATTTTTTTCGACTTTTTCTTCACGAAATAAAAATTTATAAAAAGTCCGTAAGGAAGACAACTTTCGACTTTGTGTTCTTTTATCCTGTTTTTTTGTAGCCTTTAAGTCCGCAAAGTATGCTCGAACATCTAACACATCTACGGTGAGAATATCAATTTCTTCTTTGAGGCAAAACTCACAAAAAAATTTTAAGTCTCTTAGATAAGCAAATAACGTATGTTCGGAGTAGTTTTTTTCAATTTTTAAATAAGTTCTAAACTCGCGAAAGAGTTCCGCCATGGGAGCCGGAAAATGAGAGGGTACTTGCACTTCGAGAACAGGGCTTGTCATACAAAGGAAATATCGGCATAAGTTTTTGATCTCATGCCCTAAAAAAATACTATACAAGTACTTACTCTCTGTTTAGTATAGTTTTTGAGAAAAAAAGACATAATTCGACTTTTTTCCCCGAAGTTTTCTGGATTTGTCTAGGGTATCTGACATAATTAGGTATATTCGGTTGAGAAAAAGAGTGGAAGAGCCAGTGAGGGATCAGATTCTTATGGCAGAGGGGATTTTTGGATTTATTTGGGCCCAAGTCCCAGATTCCGCACCTAGTCTTTC
>JALOTI010000117.1 GCA_025457985.1 Leptospira sp. | reverse complement strand
AGAATAAAATCAATCTTCATTCAGAAAGCTTTTGGCGATCCACCTCAAACAATTCTGAAAGGGATCGATCTGGAAATTGAAGAAGGTGGATTTGTCGCACTTACGGGAAAATCAGGATCCGGTAAGTCCACCCTATTGTATATCTTAAGTGGTTTGGACTATCCCACAAGTGGACAAGTTTTTTACGGAGATGTCAATATTCACAAATTGAATAGTGATGATATTCATAAATTGAGAAACTTAAGTGTCGGCTTTGTATTCCAGTCTCATTACCTTTTACCCGAATTGACAGCGTTAGAGAATGTAACTATGCCTACCAGAAAGATCGGGTTGCATAAAGAAAGTGAAGAGTATGCATTACATCTTCTAGAGAGTTTTTCTGTTCTTCATTGCAAAGACAAACTGCCAAGCCAAATGTCGGGTGGTGAAGGGCAGAGGATTGCGATTGCACGTGCTCTGATTCAAAAACCGAAATATCTTTTTGCTGACGAACCTACAGGTAACCTAGATTCAGTTAACGGAGATAAGGTGATGCAAATCTTTCAAAAAATCAATAAGGAGGAGAATACGACGGTTGTTTTTGTTACCCATGATCCTGATTATGCGCAAGCAGCGAAACGCCGTATCCATTTGATTGATGGAAAAATTTCGGATTCTTAAGGAAAATTCTGCTATATTAGTCTAATTTGGTCATCATTGCAGAATCTTTCCAAAAAAATTGATGAATTTGTCGATTCTAGCCTGAGTTTGGTCATAGTATGTCTAGACAGTTTGAAACAGATGCGATCCGAACACAAATCACCCGAACCAATGAAAGAGAACACTCAGCACCCGTTTTTTTAACTTCCAGCTTTGTTTTTGATGATGCCGAACATGCAAGGGCATTATTTGCAGAGGAAGTAACTGGAAATCAATATACACGTTTTTCAAATCCAAATACATCAGAACTTATAGAAAAACTTTGTATCCTAGAAAAAACAGAAGATGGAATTGCAACAGCCTCAGGTATGAGTGCGGTTTTCACAGCTATCTTTGGTTTGGTGAAATCGGGGGATCATATTTTATCTGCAAGAGCTATTTTTGGCTCAACTCACCAGATTTTTGCTAATATCTTACCGCGTTTTGGCGTAACAACTACATACGTTGATATAGACAAACCCGATACTTGGGAATCCAAAATTTTACCGAATACTAAGATTGTTTATATAGAAACACCATCAAACCCAGGTTTGGAGATAGTTGATTTAGAATGGCTTGGAAATCTTTGTAAAAAGAAAAAGCTCATACTTATTGTTGACAATTGTTTTTGTACTCCCTATATACAACGTCCAAGCGAATTTGGGGCCGATATCGTAATTCACTCTGCTACCAAATACTTGGATGGACAAGGTAGAGTGATTGCTGGAATGATCTTGGGAAAAAAGGAATTCATTCAACCGATTCGGTATATGGCGAGGAATACGGGGCCGGCTCTCTCTCCAATGAATGCTTGGATTATATCAAAAAGTTTAGAGACTCTCGCTATCCGGATGGAAAAACATTCTGAAAATGCATTAAAACTAGCTGAGTTTTTGGAGAAATCGCCATTTGTTGAAGAAGTAAAGTATCCTTTTTTGCCTTCCAATCCAAGCTTAAATATTGCCAAAAAACAGATGTCACTTGGTGGAGGAATCGTCTCCTTTGTAATCAAAGGTGGTCTTCCTCAAGCTCAGAAATTTCTAAATGCACTCAAATGGTTTTCGTTAACAGCTAACTTGGGAGATACGAGAACCACAGTTACCCATCCAACATCGACTACCCACTCAAAATTAACAGAAGAGGAAAGATTGGCAGTAGGAATTAAACCAGGTTTGATTCGAATTTCTGTAGGTTTAGAGCATATTGACGATATTCTTAAAGAAGTGGAACAGGCTTTAACAACGTAAAGAGATTGTACTGGGAAGATCTTTTCTCTTGGATCGCAGAGATCAGACTTTTTTTTGCACTCTCTGAAAGATGTATTTGTTCATCATTCATTCTTTCTTCAAACGTACGGATATAGAGCTCATCTGGATTTACATCGATTCTAAAACCTACTGTTAGTTCACCAGCAACTGGTAGAGGGAATTCCGATATCAAACTCAGTTTTTCTCCAGGTTTTAATCTAGTATCATAAAATTCTTGGCTCAAGTTTGTATCGATCAGTCTTCCGATTGATGTTTGTTTAATGATAATTTGTTTTCCATTTTGAATGGCAAACAATTCCAATCGAATTTGAGGGATTGTATAGGTCGGGAAAAGGTGTCCGATATTTTTTGATTCTATAGATCCTGTCAGCTCAAGAACAGAATTCCGTTTTTTATACGAAAATTGGATATCCAAAGCATTCCGAACGAAATCTTTGTCGTGGATTCCTTTCCATGTGTGAGATCGATTTTCCATATGGCAACTTTGGCAAGAAATCTTCTCTCGAGCAAAACGGGAAAGTTTCCATTCTGAGTATGTTTCCATGAGTTGTTTCCCATTTAAAAACACTCCCGTTTCCTTACTCTGGTGGCAATTTTTACAAAACTCAGAATTCTCAAATTCTTCCTTTGGAATATAACCATTATGCGGTAGAGTTGTAATCCTTTCCTTATCCGTTACCGATTCATTTGGAAGATAATCTACTGAAGGAATTTTCGCTGGTGGAGGGCCATACCTTGTATGCTGCCTAACATGGCAGCTAGCACATATTAGGCCTGGATTCTCAAGACCCTTGGAAAAACTCTCAAATTTTGGTCTGTTGTGTAATCCTTTGTCCTGTTTTAGAATTCCATTTTCATCTAAATAGGATTCCAAAGTATCAGAAGACTCGGATAAAGGACTATGGCAACTATAACAAGTTTTTCTTTTTTCGAGAGGCATTGTTTCCAGTTGCCACAAAAATCCATCACTAACAGTTTTACTGTGAATAGAAGAATTCCACTCGTTAAGTTGTTTTGAATGGCATGTTCCACAGTCTGAGGGGTTAAGCTGTTTTTCTAGTGATGAATAGGTACTTGGTGCAGGACCTTGATAGGGTATCGGAGTTTTCCAATGTGATTCATAAAAATCATCCTTACAATTACTCATAAAAATGATCAGAAGAATCAAGGTATACCACTTTAACCAAACCAAGGTCATGAATCGTATTTATGAAAGCCTATCTATCCTCCGCAAGCATTTCCTCCTCCGCCTGAAGGACCAGAAGCTCCGCCTCCACCACCACCTGTTGTTTGGCTGCGTAAAGAGGATCGAATATACTCTTTATCTCTTTTCCGAATTCCATTCGTATTCCTAGTGAACTGACGGACAGTCGTGAATCCAAAGTTTGCGACGTTTGCTGTCACATTCGTTGTTAAATTATCTGTCAGATTGCTTAGATCAGTTCTCCAAAGAGCTGCTGGCTGAGTTAAGGCTTGTGGATCGCGTAAACCGAGTGCTCCCCACTGAACAAAACCTGCCTCATACAAGCGACTTGGTTTTCCCAACACATTTTGAGTGATGAATTGGTTTATACTACCAGACACGCCATCTCTATGAAAATTGATGATCACTTTACCATCTGAATAAGGAAGGGCATTTAAAAGTGATCTAAGTGTTGCCTTTGAATGAAAGCTAAGAGAGGTACTGTTGTACAAACTAGTACTGTCCAGATTGGATGAGCCTTTTATCGTGCCTTCATGGTTGACCCTACAACTTCCACCTAACTGAGTTGTGCAGGTTTGGTGCAGTGAGGAACTATTTGTAGAAGATTGAGTTCCATTGAAGGCGGAAGCAGGTCTACCGTCCAAGAAAAATGCTCCGGAAGCAGGTAAAGCCGAAGGCTCTTCGATTTGCGAATTTCCGCCTCTAAGTATATGGAATATATCTCCTAAGGTTATTTGAAGAATTGTATTATCAGTTAATAACCTACGGGTTGTGTTAGAACGTCCAGATGTAGTATTTGAAGGTGCCGTTAGTGTGAAAAAACTATTCAAACCATTTTTACCGTAATGTTGTACGGATCCATTTAATAGTCCTACCCTTTCTTTTGGGAAACCCCAATATCTTAGCGCATAATATGCTTTAGTCGCGGAGGCTAAGTTGGCTGCAGAGGAGGAATCTGGCGCAAATAAGACAAAGTCACTTAGCGGATCGATCGCATACACTGCCAGAAAGTTATCTATTTTCTGACCTGTGGTTACAACTTGATTCAGAAGCAGAACGTTATCATCTCTCGAATCATTAAAAACAGAATCAGGAGACTGAATTAAATACGTATAAACATCTCGACCGTTATGATTTATATAATCCCCGCTTGGTGCACTATTGGTCAATTGGATGATTACAAGGTTTCCACTAACCCCCTGTGGTTTTTGGGTTTGCCAGTTGAAGCTCCATCTAGATATGGTCGCAGGTGCTATCAGACCAAAAACATTATCATTATAGTTTTCATTGGATTCAAAGGCGAGCGATTCAACCGAATTTGTAACAACCAAAAATGGTGTTATATCAAGTTTTGCAAAAGGCGGAATAAATTGATATTCGCCTGTCCCTTTGCAAGAAACAATAATTCCAAGAGTGAAAAAAGTATATAACCAAAATTTGTTAAATTTAATTCTAAGATTTGCCATTTTTTTACCTTCGTTTAGCATACATTAAAGATTGTAAGGAAAATTCGCAGAAAACCCAATCGTGCGAAGTCTCGCTGTATTAAATCCGGAGTATGTTTCCGAATAAAAAACTGAGTAAAAGTTACCAAAACTGTCCATATAACTCAGTGCCACCTCAGCATTGTGAAAGGTTTCCTTTCTTCCCCAGGCGGGTCTATAGTCTTTCACATAGACGTCGTAAGGATTTATACCGTTGATTGTAACATCAGGATAGGTTATATAGTTGTACGGAGGCGCCTGTCGTGGATCAGCAAAAGCATATCCTCCTTGGCCAATCTGGCCGCGACCACCAACCGTAAGGAACCAAGATTCAAATAACTTTTTGTAAATTGCTCCATAGTAGGTAATATCGTCCGGTACAGGTTTTTCTCTCTTTCGGTATCCTATATCTCCAAGAGTTCCTAAACCGAAAAAATTAAAATCCTTAGCAAAGTATAAATTCACTTCACCGCCACTCGCCCCATCTCCTAACGATTGTGGATTACGATCGTAATCTCCTTTTTTGATTCCTCCGGCGCGTATGGATATGGTTGGAACCCATCTGTATTTGGAATCAAATTCATCGAAAATCTTATAGCGTAATCCAGCTCTAGTATCTAGAAATCCGTATTTGTCAGGAGCTTCTGGTGTTTGGAATAAGCCTAGATATCGATCAAAAATTTTATGTCTACCTAACTTTCCAAATCCCAAAGTGATGTCAAAGGTAAGTCTATCCGTAATTCCATACTCAAGTGCCAGGTTACCAGTAGTAATTCTAACGTTATCATCATACTATGCTTATTCCGAAGCTAAAAAAGCACTATTGTATTCCGAATGCGTAGCAAATGGCCTGACCCACAGCTGACGTTCATAAGGCGCCCATGCTTGTTGTGCCATTAATCCTTTTTCTAATATAGGAAAAAGAGAAAATAGAATAAGCAAAAATAAAAATAAATTTTTCTGTTTCATTGTTTGTCTTTTTTGTCAATTTTGATGTTGAATCGAACGGATAGGAAGTATTCAAGAGCTTCCAGTTGTTCTTTTGTTATTTTCCCACTTAACTCTGTTAAGTCGGTTCTTCTCTTCTCTGTGTTCGGAAGGCTACCTTGCAAAAACTCCAATCGATCTTCGTTCTCCTTGATTTGCGAAGCTGGGATCGTTTCCTTGAAGTCCAATTCCTTTTGGAAAACTGCCTTTCCTAAATGGTATTTCTCTCGGTCCTTTCCTTGTGGGATGTTGACAACGCCCCCTCCACTCACGCCTCCAGATGCGAAAAGCGCAATCTGGCTCAATGTAAAAAATATTAGGCAAACTGATAGTATTTTGTTCATTATATTGTCCTTTATATCCTATATAATGGAAATAATTCTGGATTAATCTGTTTTGGCGATCAAAAAATTTAATATAACGGAAAAAGGCCGGGTTAAACCGACCTTTTTCTTTCGATTCCTAGACTCGATAGAATGCAGAGTTAGTACTTATAGGCTTTGTCATCTAAGATAATTTGCCTAGATGTCTTTGCGTTGGTATTCAGACCTGTCGGAAGATTCGCGTCAACATCGCCCGCGACATTGTATGTGATCACTTCCGAAAGTTCCGGTATATCTGTTCTAAACGGAGAATCCGCGGGAAGTTTAGGAGCAGGGCCACCACCCGTTAGGCTTCCCCACTCAATCCAACTACCATCATAGTAAGTTGTTGGGTACCCTAAAATTGCAATATACGAAAATCCTGTTACCTGCGAACGGTTGTTTGTTCGACAAAGTTGAATCGCAGTTTGCCCTTTTTCGTATCCTTTACCATCATAGTATGCTTTTAGATCAGCTTTGGGTTTGAATCGAAAATCAATATCGAATCTTGTAGCTCAACGTTGTAAGTAATCATTTCAGCATTTATAATCGCTTCTTGCTGCGAAACTCCTTGCGATCTAAATTTCTGCATAAGTTTAAA
>JALOTI010000116.1 GCA_025457985.1 Leptospira sp. | reverse complement strand
TATTTTTAAGTGAGAAAAATTCCGCCTTTGTAGACTCTCAGCTGTCAATTTACTCTTCGTTACCAAAGGAATTCCGAAACTATCAGAATGCCCAACATAATGAATGTAGGCGGAGCGAGAGACCTCTTCAATAAATCTTAGTTCGGTAAGCATCGCGTCTTTTAAAATCTTAACTTCGAATTTATTTTCCAAGATTTGTTTTACAGTTTGGACTTCTTCTTTAACAGAAGTTTCTATCGAGGATTCAAAAGAGTTCGAGATAAGTAAAAATTTTTTAATCCCCGTTTGTGGATTATGGGTCAACTGAGATTCTGAACGAATTCCCCTAATGAAATTTTCCCTTTCAAATAAAAATTTCTCACGGGCTTTCAGAATTTCAAAAGGTAGGTTTGCATAAATAGAATCGGTATAAATATATATAGGTTCCCTCGGTGGAATATTCACCAAGGGAGATCCATGCTCCCCGAATAATAATTGTTCGAATGTATTGGACTTAAGTTGAATTTTTTCTAGGAATTCACTTCTATTCGGGGGATTGCTGAGTACTCGGAAAAGGAGTGAATTCCAATCCTTCCAAAAATCATAGAGTAGTTTGTCGTTAAATGGTGAAACAATTTCGGTAGAGTTTTTGGATGTTTCGCTTTCCCAAAAAACTTCACCAGTTTGTTTTTCACTGGATTTTTGAACTACGCGAATGATCATCTTATTCCAAAAAAGAATCGATCAGTGATTCCATACTTTCTAACAAAAACTCAACTTCGTTTTCGCTTGTATAATATCCTGTTGAGATGCGAACACATCTTAAAGCTTCTTCTTCCGTATACCCCATTCGAATCAAAGATGGACTTGCCTCTCTAGCTCTCGACTTACACGAACTTCCCGTTGCTATCAAAATCCCCAGTTCTTCCAGACCTAACAGAAAAAAATCGACATTTGAGATCGGAAGTTTGATAAAACTAGTATTTGGCAGTCGAGGAGAATTTTTAGCGATAATTTCGCATCCAATTTTTTCAAGTCTGGACTCGATTGTAGTTCTGTAATGTAGCAATCGTTTGTTTTTTTCTTCAAGCTGTTCGGATTGGAATTCTAATGTCTGACCCAGAGATAAAATCGAAAACAAATTCTCTGTGCCTGCTCTATGACCATTCTCTTGGTTTCCTCCACCAAACAAATGAACCGATTTTCCAAGCTCTGAAAAATAAGTGACCGAGGCTCCCGGTCCTCCTCCCAACTTATGACCCGAAAAACTGAATCCATCCAGTTTCGAAAATGGAACTGGAATTTTTCCGACTGCCTGCATAAGATCACTGAGGACAATTGTTCCAAACCTTGTGGCTAAAATTGAAATTTCATCTAAGGGCTGAATCACTCCCGTTTCGTTACCAGCATACAAACATATGATTGGTAAACTTTCTTTTTTAAGATTGTTTTCCAAATCTCCAAGATCAATTAGTCCTGATTGATCCGTTTTAATGATAATTTTTTGAATCCCATTATCATCTAACGCATCGTACATACTCGAATGTTCAAACGGGCTTACATAAACGGATGTAATTTTTGGGTATTTCGCTTTAAGTGCCTCAATGAGAAGGTAATTGGCTTCCGTACCAGTGGAAGAAAATACAAAGTCCGACTCTTGTTTTCCAGTTAGTTCTGCAATTTGTTTTCTAACTTTTTCGATTTTTCCTTGGTTCCGCAATGAATAACGAGTGCTACCTGACGGGTTGTAGTATTCCGAGAGATATTCTTCCAAATTGGATTTTAATATCTCAGTTAGGGGTGGATGAGTTGCGTTATAATCGAAATAGTAAACTTTATTCTGAGAATGGGATTTCATCTGCTTCTTCAAATCGGCCAAGTTTACGGAGAATCGTACGAGTTGTTTTTTGGAAGTCTTTCAAAATCCCTTCTTTGGTTCCACCTACACTCCGTTCATCGATATTTCTCAATTTCGGTTTCAATTTATCAACAAGAGTTAGACTTTTTGAATAATCTTTTAATCCCATATAACTTTGAATTTCTCGGAGTTTGCATTCAAATTCGTGGACAAGTAATAATGGAAGATTTAGTTCCTCATCTTCTTTCGCAAGTTCGATGCGAGAGGCTTCATTAAATTCTATGGCTGCTTTTTTAAAATAAGTTGGATCTTCTTTCCCCAACATCAAATACAACTCACCCCGTCTGTATTTAAACTTTAGGTATTCCCTTTCATTTGAACCTACAAAATAGAGGATTCGTTCGTAGATATCGTCCATTTCTTTCGGCGAAAAGGATTTCATTCCCGTAAGTAAAATCTGTCTTTGCAATGACTCCAAATAATCATTAGCTGAAACTTCTTCGTATTCGCTTCGCTTTATGGCAGAAAGTACGATCATCCTTGTCTGGAGTTCCGATAAACCGCTGGGTACTGAAAAACTTTCTTTCAGTTTTTTAAATACATAGGCCTCGGTCTCCACCATATGGGTTTTGTAAGCTAGAAGGATTTCGCTAGGCCGGCAACTTGCCCAGGCAACAGATTCAATTTTTTTGGGAGCAAGAAGCGCAGGTCCCGAAAATCGTAAGGCTCTTTTGTAATAATCTAATGCACTCAGTACGGCTTCAATATGGGAATTCCAATAGTCCTTTGGATTGGGACCAAGCAAAAGCTCACCCTGTGGAGCCATTCGTAAAAAAAGGGGAGAACCCCACTCGGTAGCTTTTTCCCTCCAGGTCAGCTCTAAAAAATGATCCTCAACATGTTCTTTGCTTCGAAAGTAGAGGCAAGATTTTTCCATGAGGCCTAAGTCCAAGGGAAGAGAGACGTTTTTCGGATTTTCTTCTGAACTAAAGAATTGGCTAATCTTCTTGAAAAAATCAGAATCTCCTGTCTTTCTCCCTTCTAAGATCGCATCTCCCTTGGCAATCAGCTGATTTGCAATGCGTGGATTCGGGCTCCCATACAAGGAATTGTAGGCTAGAGTCAATCTGGCAAGGATTGTGTCTTTGTTTTGAAGAATCCATGGGAAAGTGATTGCCCAGACAAAGAGAACAGCCAGGATGTATTTTAAGTTTTCACGGAAGATCTGGTTCAAGCTTTGCCCTGTACCGGAACTTTGCCGGATTCACCTGATGTTTCAAGCAATTAAACAGTATTTTCCCACAAGAGTTTTTCTATTCCTACTTTTGGCAACCTTAAACGGATCCATTGCGCAAACGAAACCAGCACCTGCAGGTGAAACACAAAACAAATGTGGGGATAAGCCAACCGAAATTCCCCCTGAGTTTTTCCTTTCCAAAGCGATTCGGATCCAAGTTGAGGGTTTTTCTGCAAGCCAACAAAGACGGACGCAAGAGGCACGAGATGCTTTTTTACAATCCAAAGATTTGGTGGATACCTATCACCAATGTTTAGAAACAATTGGCAAAGGCCCAACAAAGTTTAGCTCTGAATTACAAAGTTTAAATTATCTCGAATTAGGTGATTTAAAACAAGCCTTCGAATGGTCCGAACTTGCAAAGTCCAAAACAAGTCCAACTCCAAGAGATCTGATATTACTCCAAACTAGAATTCGAATTAGACAAGGTGAGTTAAAACTCGCAGCAGAACTCTTAGAAGCCGATTTGGCAAGGTTTCCAAATGATTTTGATTTTTTATACCTACTTGGAAGTTTGTATACAGAACAAAAAATTTGGAATCGTTCCTTACTGTATTATACTGCACTTTCATTTGCAATCCAAAGGCGAGATACCAATTCAAAATACAAAAACCTAGTCAATCGAACTTTAGGTGAGCTAAATTATAAATTAGATTTTCCTAAAATATCTATCAAACATTATGAGGAGTATACAAACGCCGCTCCAAACGATACTGAAGTATTATTTCGTCTCGCCCAAATCTATTTTGTCTTAGGTGACTTTGGCAAATGTAAATCGTATTTGGAAGAAATACGTAAAAGAAATCCGCGTGATATAGACGCGTCACATATGCTTCTCGAAGTTTCGTTCGTATCAAATCGAAGTTTGGCTCGAAGTTATTTGGAAGTATTAAGAAGAGAAAATAAAATTCCAAAAGATGGAATTATCAATATTCTAGACAGACATCTTAGTTTTGAGCGAGACGGATTAAAAGAAGAAGTCATCAAATTTATACAAAAGAATCCACAAAGATTAAGCCCCAAGCTTGTATTACTTGAACTTACTTCCAAAGAAAATAAAGATGAGTTCTTAGCGAATACAAAAGAAGCCGGTAGATATGCTTACGAATACCGACAGTTTTTAGTAGCTAAAAAACTACTTCAGGATGCCTTAACCTTAATCCAAGATGATCCCAAGTATACGAACGAAATAAGTGCTATCTGGGAGCAGATTTCTTTTTGTGAAGAAATGATGGCCAAACCCAATCATGCTATATTGGCACAAAAATTAGCAATAGAGTCTCAAACAGATCCTCAAAAAAAGGATAAAAACTTATTTCGTTTGAGTTACCTTTATGTCCTTCCAAAAATAAATAGAGAAAAGGATTCCATAGAGATTCTAAGTTCACTCATTTCAAAATCAGCGATTCCATCTTATTTTTATTTAAGAGGACTTGCGTATTACCAGAGTGAACTTTATCTAAAAAGTCATTCCGACTTCAACCAAGCTGTAAAATTAGAACCAAATAACTCTGTTTATACGTTTTATCGAGCAATGGCTAGTGATAAATTGAAAAATTTTGAAGAAGCTGAAAAAGATCTCTATGAAACGATCCGACTCAATCCAAATGCAAGTAATGCTATGAACTACCTCGGATATATGTACGCAGAAAAAAATATGAAGCCAGAAGAGGCTCTTTCACTCTTAAATTCGGCCATTCAAATTGAACCGGATAACGCAGCGTTTCAGGATAGCATAGGATGGGTTCAGTTTCGGAAAAAAAATCTAGACGAGAGTTTATTGCATTTAAATTTTGCAGCGTCGTTGGCTACCGAAAGAGAGATCGAAGATCCCGTCATCTACGATCATTTAGGTGATGTTTACGTAGCAAAAAAGGATCCAGTCAATGCTCTGGTATTCTTTAATATGGCCTTAGAAAAATCAAAACCTGCTGATAAAAAAAATTTAGAAGCAAAAATAAAAAAAATAAAACAGGAAATTTCCAAATGAGAATCCGCAGTATATTTTGTATCTTGATTCTTTTTTTTATGATCAAATGTAACTCGACTGAAACGATCGAGGATGTAGATTTTATAGGAAAAGATAACAAAACTTATAAATCAGCAAAAGACCCTGGATCCAAAAAGATAATTGCTGAAATCGTAAAAACGGCGCCAGAGTTTCAAAGTTTTAAATCTGATTTTTCCATGAAAATTCAAACCTTTGTTCCGAAGCCGGACACTGTCTATCTCGATGGAAAAATCTTTTACTCAAAAGATGGAAAACTTGTAAAAATCCAACTGATGGACAGCTTTTTTGGGCTCATTTTTACGGAACTTATATCCAATCCAACGGAAATCCAAATTAAATCGTCCAGTGCAAAAGAAATTTCTAATTTCCCTATGGGTGATTTAATCATCCAAGACCCTAATACCAAAAAGAATATCGCGATTCCATTTCCTGTAATTTACCAATACCTAACAGGGAGTTATATTGATGAAATCCAGGATCCAAAGTCTAAATTTTTGATTTCAGAATCGCGAGTACTTTTAGAAAAGTCAGACGGCATTTACGAGTATTTTTTTCAGAACGGTAGTATGGAAAGATTGGAGCTAAGCAGTGTCAAGCGAGGCTTGAAGGCGATCGCACTTGTAAAAAATTCAAATGCCAGTTTTTTTCCTCCGAAAGAGATAATAACCAAAGTGATCAGTTTGGATACGGAAAAGGAAAATGTATTAATTCAAATTCAAATGAAAAAAACTACAAAAGTTGAACCTGGAATCAATACATTCCGATTCTAATGAATTGTTTAAAGCGGCTTTTTTTTCTTAGTTTTTTAATATGCATGTATTCTGATATTCGTTCCGATCGAATACCAGAACCAAAGGAAGAAGAATTAAATCTCCCCGTTTCTGAACTCTATCGCTTTAAAACTGAGACAGGAATGGGTTATCGGTTTCCAAATTCTTACAAAATTTGGGTAGCAGGGGATGTGATGTTCAATTGGGGAGTCCGCGATTCTATGAAAGCGGAAGATCCACTGTTTGCATTTCGAAGTTTTTCATTTTTTTTACAAAACTACGACTATCGAATGTTAAATCTGGAAACTCCTATCCTCAAAAAAACACCCAATGCAGATTCTATCAAATCTTATATTTTTTATGGTGAAAGGAAAGATCTAAATTTACTTAAATTTTTAGGGATTGATGCGGTTTTTTTAGGAAACAATCATACTATGGATTTTGGTGAGGCAGGTTTAAAGGATACCTTATCACTCCTTGATGAATTTAAAATCAGTTACGCTGGCGCCGGCTTAAATGAAGCCGAATCGCTAAAACCTATCTTAATTCAAAAGGATGGAATGGAATATCGAGTGTTTTCCTTTTCCGATACAGGAGAAACACGATTGTTTTCGGGAAGTAAAACACCAGGAGCAGCATACTTTCGTGTAGGCACTGCAGAAAAGCTTA
>JALOTI010000115.1 GCA_025457985.1 Leptospira sp. | reverse complement strand
CCAAACTTTTATTCGAAGCGGAAGAAGGACTTAAATTAAAAATATGTTTTAACAACTCACAGAGTGAAGTTAGCCTTTGGGAGTCTGGTTTCTCAGAACTAAATTCTTTTGAAGAATCTAGATACCGATGGAATCATTCAGGATTTGGGTTTATCGCCGAACTTACTAACCTTTCGGAGTGGCAAAAAAAAACGAAATCTAACAAACAAAAATTTTCCTTCGTGAACAGAAAATGGAGCGAAGGAACGGTTGTTTTTTTTACGAATACTCTTCCTCATGTTGAAATATTTGAGTGGGAGGATGGGGGATGTGAGTTTTTATTTCCAGCCCGTATAACAGAGGACTCACCATCAAAAAAGAAATTCCTTCGGATTCAAACTTCCTGCCCAAATTTAGAATCTCTTGTTTCAGAAATTAAGAATCAAAATGAATATTGGAGGGAGGTCTGTTCTAAAAAAACAAACTTTCTCGAGTTATCTGAAAGTTTTCGTAGTGGCGACCTAACGCTGTCTCGTTTTATAGAACTGCGAAATACATCCAACGAATGCGTTAGGCGCGAAGATAAATTTCATTTTGGCTTTGTAGCTGACGCGTCCTCATTCGAAGAAGATACCAAACGAATCGAGTCCTTAGATGCCGAAACCGAGATCATTCTCGCAAATGCCCACTTACTTTTTGTAGATGAACCATTTCTATTTGGATTCCAAGTTTCCAAAGGAATTCTTTCTTCGGTTGGGAAGCCTGGTAGTTTTATTTTCGGCAATGAATCCTTTCCAGAAAAAGCATTTAGTTTTAGGCACAACGATGAATATTTCAGTAATTCAATCCGAGCAGATTCTTGCAGGAATACGTATCAATTTTTTAAAACTAAACAATTATTTTGCGGCTCCCCTGGTTTATCTAATTTAAAAACCAGTGTTATTGTAAATAAATACGAGTTTCCGACCTGTCATTCAAATCAAATTCGAATTACAGAATACTTTAATTCGAATGGGCAAGTAGGAGAAAATTTTGATCCGAGTTTTTTTGAATTCCAGAATACGGGAGTCTCTTGCGATCTTTCTGGCCTTGATTTGGAAGTAGGAGGAGAGAACTTTCCCATAAGTGCTCTCGAATTTTTGATTCACAAAGGAGAAGTATTTCTAGTCACCAAAGAAAACTGGATTGGCTGGGACTTTAAATACAAAACAATACCAATTCATTTCCCTTTGGTGAATGATTCCATTCCTAGTTTTATCTGGAGGGATCGTTTGGGTGGAAATGAGGTACAATTTTCAGATTCGAAACAACATTACAATCGTATCGCCAATCTAAACGGTAAAAAAACTTCCCTTGTATACGATACAAATTGGGGTAGTTTACCTCATCCCTGGGAGGGAACAAAGGCAAACCAAAACTTACCTTTCTTTGGGAGCCCCGGCAGATTCGAAACCAACCATTTACACTGGATTGATGGCAATTTGGCTGAGATCCTTCTCTTCGGATTTGGATCCAATCAAAATCCAAATCGATTCTTTGAATTTCAATTTGATCCAGAGGATGAGGGGTATTTTTGGTATCGCGTAAACTTAGGAATACCTTCCGTGTTTTGGAAAGAAAAGGGGAGTCGTTTCGAGATACTAGTTTCTAGGTTTTCCGAATGTTTTGGAGACAAACAAACGATAGGTTGGGACCCAACGGATCTCAATTCACCGTATTTTCGATTAGAATTTGGAGCTCATCAAAATTTTTACTTAGATGAACTAACTTTTAACACGATTGGAACAGACGGAATTCAGTCGCTTCAACCCGATGTACAGCCGTTTGTTTATGGTTTAGAAAAGAACCCTTCCAAAATTTGTCCATCGTATCGGATCCAACCAGGTCAGCCCAAAACAAAAGAGCTACGAATCTTCAGATCAACCATGGAATCCGATATATATTTTGAGTTAAATCAACCAAAGGCCTTTGAGACAAGTATCCAAATAGGAAATTCACGAAAAAAAATAGTTCCATTGAGTCGGATTGATAATGTTCATCAAATCTATTTAGATTCTAATTTTTATGAATCCCAGTTTTATCCAGAAGAATTAGTTTACTCGTACATTCATGTTCCTTCCGATCCCAAACCATTGGGATTTATAGAAAAAAAGCCAGAACTTTTAGTCGAGGCAGTTTATCCAAATCCCTCCAATAACCAGAACGAATGGATATATATCTGCAATCGGTCAAATAAAACTATAAATCTTGAAAATACATTTATAGAAGATGAAAACTCAATAGATTACCTTATACCCTTTCAAACTCGGTATCCAAATAAAACGCCGAAAGGAAAAAATAACGAGAGTTTTTCGGGTCCATCTTGGGATTTAAGTTCTAAAAGTTGTTTTTGGATTGTTGACCCGGATGGAGACAATTGGTATCTTCCTCTTTTTCACAGAGACTCAGATTTAATTTTTACCGTCGTAAGTACGCAAACTATTGGAAATGGAATATCTTCTGGCGAAAGAATAAACCTGAAGAAGACAAGAGACGGACAAAATGTCCTTATTGCCTCTTTTGGCCATATAGAATCAAATTTTTCGTTTTCGATACCAGTTCATTCGGGTGAATACATTTGGCTCAAGGCTGAGTCGTTAGGAGAAAAAAAGACAGATTATTCAATCTACCGAGAGCTCGAATGAGACTATTAAGTACTTCATTGATCATGATTTTATGTACTATTCCTATTTTTGCAAAGGGTCAATATCCAGAGGTTCAAATTATGACTTGGGGGTATGAAATGCAATGGTTACAAAAGAAACAAACGACTCAAGCACAAACCAAAGATTGGAATCTTTCACCTTTTTTAGAAAGCTCTGAGGTTAAAAAACAGAGGTATTTAGATAGAAGTTCTGGTCTTGGCTTTATGGCAGGTGTGAAAGGCTCAAACCTGTCGGATTCAGTTCGATGGGATTTAGATTTTCATTTTAATTATAAAGAGAATACGAATTCAACGGATTTATTATTTGGGAAAAATAACTATTTAATGTTAGGTTACCAAAATTTGTATTTTGGTGTGGGTCGCAGAGAATTTCTTTACAAAGAAACTTCCTTTCGTTCTTCGTTTGACGGTGCAGAAGGACTTTTTTTCGAAATGAAACCAATGAAAAATTGTCTCATCCAAGTTGCTGTTTGGGATCGTTACCGAGGTTTTCCGATAAAGGAAAAAGAAATGTTTAGAGATCTTTTCCGTGAGGATAAATCGGAAATCAAATTAAATTCCCATCATCGGCGACATGCATTTGGATTTAGTTATGGAGAATACTACTCGTTACATTTTGGTACTGAGTTTATTGAGCTCGGAACTTTAGGAAGGCATACAAAAGAAATTCAGAAAGATGTTATCGATAGAGGTGCGGATGGCGATCATTTTTTAAATTTTGTCCTTGGAACAAAGTTAAATTTTGAGTTTATAGAAATTCATGGAAATCTTTTAGCAACTAAAGGTACGGATCGTACTTTATCGAAAGAGTCTACTACCAAAGGTTCAATTCCAATTCGAGGAGAAGCCATCGAACTCGGATTTGTATTTTTATTCTCAAATTGGAAAATTGGGACATCTAGTTTTTTGCCTGATCGTGAAGAACGAACCACATCAAATCAAATCGTAAGGGACGGATACATACATACGGGAACACATATTGGGAGTACTTATTTTTTTTCTCAGATACTATTTTTATTTCCAAGTCAGTCCTTACAAAACGATGGATTGAAAAAAGAAAATTCACTTTATGCTGGGCGATCCTATGCATATTTTTCAGAATCCTTTCTTTCGGTCTTTTTTAATGACTTTGAATTAAAACTAACAGGTGCTTATTTTTTGCCTTACAAATCCAAAGGAGAGTCTGATGGAAAAATACAATTCAAACGTGAATTCTTTGAGTCCTTCTTTTTTGCCGAAGTAAACTTGGAAATTAAGTTGAGTGTTGCAGATGGATCTGAACTTGGACTTGGAGTCGGACAAATCTATACAAATCTCTCAAATTCGTTTGAGGGCAATATTGGTTTTTTTTATGGGAAGGTAAAGTTCTAATGTTAGTAAGGCGAATTTCTAAAAAAGACTTCAATCAAGCTAGATTCGATATAGTATCCAAATTAGGAAAAAAAATATTGGTTCAGACAGTTTTTACCCTTGTCTTACTTATTTTTATCAACTGCAAAAAACAAGAAAACGATCCTATATACGATTTGTTACTTTTGCAGGTTCCCGTCACATCTCTTTACTTTTCTTATCCTGGGCGAAATACACCTCTCGAAAAAAAACATGCTGTCAAACGTGCAATTATTGAGGAAATCAGAAATGCAAAGTTTTCGATTGTTGGTTATCTCTATAGTTTGAATGATTTCGAAATAATTTTGGAATTAGCTGAAAGAAAAAAACAAGGAGTAAAAATCGAGCTATTTGGTGATGCGGATACAGATTATGAGGAATGTAATAAACAAGGTTTAGATGTGAATATATGGAAAGGATCGGGAATACACCATACAAAAATATGGTTTTTTGATGAGTCAAAGATGTTTTTAGGAACAGGAAATTTTACGAGCCATGGACTGGAAAGAGATCACAATGCGTATTGGAAACAAAATATTTCAGTCGCTGAATATCGATTGTTACGTTCAGAATTAGATCAAAGTTCAGGTATTGGTATAAGTTTTGTTAGTGGAAATGAATATCTCGTTTCTCCTCAATCGGGAAGACTGATTCAAGATGAAATCATTGAATCAATCTTTTCGGCAAAAGAATCCATTCGGTACCTAATTTTTTCACATTTTGATCCTCTGATTTCATACGCACTTCTGACTCAAGCAAGACGAGGTATTCGGATTGAGGGTATATACAACCATCCAGTCAACCCAGAAGGATCCTTCCTCGCCAAAGAATTGCCCTTTCCGTCTGCAATTTATAAGGAAGGAAATGAAGATGTCCTTTTTGAGAACGGATCTTTTTTCGGTGGATTATTGCACCACAAAACTATGATTATTGATGATAAGAAGGTATTGGTAGGATCGTATAACTACTCGGTTTCCGCTCGAGACAAAAATTTAGAATTTTTTACCTCATTCTCTCATCCTTGGATTGTGAACGAATTCCAATCCGAATTCGAACGTATCAAAGACAATTCCCAGCTCTTAGAAAAAACGGAAGCATCCGTTGAGAATTTCTCTTCGGTATCAATAAAGAAAATTCTTAATCCAATTGTTACTAGTTACCTGATTCGGCGCTCAAACGGGAGTTTGGACTCAAACTCAAATGCTCTAGCCAATGAACTCGTAAAACTCCCTGAATTTTCTAATAATCCTGGAAATAGTAGTTTAAGCCGGTTTCAAGAAGAAGGGGTCAGTCGCTGGGATTGGCTCTCAAATTGGAATTTACTTACTGAGAGGATCTGGATTCAGGATTTGTTTGCCAATATCCGAATTCATTCTGAGTTTGGAAGGACTTTCCATCGGATTGAAGTTTGGGATGGGAATTCACCACCTAAGGTATTTTTTCCATCAGGAGTTAATATTTTTACAAAAAGCCTAATGAATGAATTTTCTAATTTTCGATGGATTGTGTTGGATTCTGATTTAGGGGAAGTGAATAGCTGTTCGGTGAAGCGAGGGGTAGGTCACCCAAACTGGTTGCTGTATTTAAAACGAAAATTCTACCACAAAACCAAGGTTTGGTTGGAATGTATCGGAATCTAAGTTTCAATAAAAATCTTTATAGTTTAGTCTAATCGATTTTTTCTTCGATGACGGGAACAAGTATCTTCGCCAAGTCTTCCTGGAGTTTCATATAGTTGTTGATTCCTAAATGAGTGATCTTTGTATTCACTTCATTTAGAAGGGTTTGCACTAAAGATTGGAGAATTTGTTTTTTGTCTTCGGGCAGTCGAGAATCATGGATCGTATCGCTCATACTCAATCTAATTCACCTAATCCTAAATTGATCGAGCATTTTTTAAACCCAATCCTTTAATTCCAAATCCCAAATTGGCACAACGCAAACTATTTGCAGACGACAGAAAAATGCACTTCATGTTTCAGAATGATGTTGCAACCAATGGTAATGACGGGGAAATGATGTTGCAAAATACCCGTTGGAGCATTGGCAGCGAATGGCGTTTGGGTTATCACAACATGCACGGATATGAAACAGAAACACATATTGGAAGGTACTTAGGAAAAATGCAATGGCTTATGCCTTTTGTTGGGTTTGACTGGCGTTACAGAAAAATGGGTATTGACGAACAAGAGAAAAATCTTTTTGGGCAGACAAACACAAAAGACAACAGGGCTGTAATTAGTTTGGGTGTAAACTATACTTTGCCTATGCTGGTTCGTTTTCAGACAGAGATATTCACTGATGGTATAGTTCGTTTGCAATTAATGAGAGAAGACATTCCCGTAACAAAACGGCTTCGCTTTGCTTTCATGGTTAATACCGACAAAGAGTATATGGCTGGACTGAATTATATTTTTAACCGCAACTTTTCCTTGCGGACACATTATGACAGCGACATGGGTTTTGGTGCAGGGTTGACATTCTCCTATTAGCCAACGCTGCAAGTCAGGTACTTTGGGCAGGCACACAAGGC
>JALOTI010000114.1 GCA_025457985.1 Leptospira sp. | reverse complement strand
AGGAGAGAGTTTGGAGTGTAGATAGATATTTTTTTCAGGGGCTAAAAAATTGAGGAGGCTTCCATTCTGGTAGATGGGAGTGAGTTGGATGGGAAAATCCTTAGCCGATATCTTCGGAGAATTTAGTCTTCTTCTTCCTCGTCGTCATCCGAATCGTCTTCGTCATCAAAGTCATCATCGTCGTCGTCCGAGTCATCATCGTCATCATCACCAAATTCATTTTCGTATCCATCTTCATCCATAAGTTCTGGCTTACGAGCTTCTTCTTCTGGGATAAAATCTTCATCAATGTCCTCTTCCGCATGTGGTGCGAAAGACGTACTAGTTGTCGAAGTGACACCAGCGATTTTATCTTTTTCTGCCTGGATTTTATCTCGTTCTTCTTTTGTAAGATATTTCCATTGGATCAAATCGTTGGTTAAGGAATAAAGTGCTTGTACTGTGAGCTTGCGATTTTTAAGTTTCTTAGGGAGAGTGATTTTTTCGATTTTGTCGATTGTGCTGAAACCAGCCACGCAAGTTTCGTACTTTTTTTCCCGACAAAGTTCAATTAAAGATACGATATCAAAGTCTTCTTTCTGCGATTGGCTCATTTTTTGTAGTTCCTAAGGGGCAATGCTGGAATGTTAGACCAGATTCGGGGACTTGGGCTATATGTCAAGGGAAAGTTTCAAAACGGGCTTTACAGCTAGGTTCTCTAGAAGAGCATGGGAGGCAAGACCTCAATGTACAAGCTTTTTTTTGTTTTTTTAATCCTTCTCAGCTCTAATTTCTGTGCAAAGGCGAAGACTTCGTATTTTGGAGAGGAATCCTGGTCGGGGCTTTCGTTTGATGGGAAAGAAGTCGTTTTCCGAGATTTGGATGTTTCCGAAATTGCGATCAATGTCTATTCCCCGGATTGTGTTCCTTGTTATAAAGAAATTCCTAGCCTAAATCTTCTAGCCGAGGAGATCGAAAAACACCCCAAAAAGGCATTTTTTCTGGTTGTTGATCCCAAACAAATTCTTCCTGACTCGGATCCAAATATTTCCTTCGCTGAAAGTTATCAATTAGCAAAAGTTAGGATGCTTGAAGAAGTTAAGAATCGCAATATCAAGGCCAAAGTTCTTTTTATGAAGCCCAACTTCCAGGTGGGAACAAACTCGCTAGTAACAGGTACACCAGAAACCATTTTAATGGAAACAAAACCCCTCCGTATCTATTATAATTTTATTGGCTCGATATCAGAAAAATCGAATCCAACTGAGATTAAAAATGAATCTAAATACCAATTCTTTAGACACCAATTTGGATTGAGTTCCCTATGAGAGCTATATTTGTACGTTTCAAAGATTGTGAAGGTCCTGGTATCCTGGAACCACTCTTACGCGAAAAAGGATATCGGATCAGTTACCAAAATGCCTACGACCGACGGGTGCAAGTTTTTCCAGAAATGCATCTGCAATTCGACTTAGTGGTTTTATTGGGAGGCCCTCAATCTGTCGCAGATCCAGCGGAACAGGAATTTTTTAAACCGTACTACAAATTGGTTCAAAATATCGCTGCCATGCCTCAAAAAAAATGTATAGGAATCTGTTTAGGTTCACAAATCATTGCAAAGGCTCTCGGCGGTGATGTGTTAGTTGGCGACAAAGGTCCAGAAGTAGGTTTCTCCGAAGTACGAGTAGTTGATCCAAGTAACCCTATCTTTTCAGGACTTGGTTCAACTTCTATCATGGCATTCCACCTCCATGAAGATGTTGTGAAACTTCCAATAAATGCAAAATTGCTTTTGGAAGGTTCTATGTATCCGAACCAAATGTTTGCTGTAGAAAATAGAATTTTTGGATTTCAAACTCACTTGGAACCAACTCTGTCGATGTTACAAGTTTGGTTAGAAGTTCATAAAGAATTTATTGCAAAAAGTAGTGGTGACTTTTCTGAAATGGATCTCAAACAAAAACAGATGTCGGCTTCTGCTAATCAAATATTTCGAAATATTATAAATTTATAATGGAATTAACATGTTTCAAAAAATACTAACAATACTCTTCGGAAGTAAATACGAAAGAGACTTAAAAAGACTTTCACCAATCGTTTTAGAGATCAATTCTTTTGAATCAAAAATGCGAGAGATGGATGATGCGAGTCTCGCAAATCAAACGGCCTATTTTAAAGAAAAACTAGCAAATGGTCAGACGTTGGATGACATTCTTCCGGAAGCCTTTGCAACAGTTCGTGAGGTTGCATATCGAACTTTGGGCATGAGGCATTTTGATGTTCAGATGATGGGAGGAATCTCTCTTCATTGGGGAAATATTTCGGAAATGAAAACTGGTGAAGGAAAGACACTGACGAGTACTTTGCCAATCTACTTAAATGCCCTTTCTGGTGATGGTGTTCATGTCGTAACGGTAAACGATTACTTGGCTAAACGGGATGCGAATTGGATGCGACCAATTTATGAATTCCTAAAAATTTCTGTAGGTGTCATTCAACATGATATGGATCACGAAGAAAGAAAGGAAGCTTACAACGCTGATATCACTTACGGAACAAATAATGAGTTTGGGTTTGATTATCTCAGAGATAATATGGTGAGTTACAAAGAGCACCGAGTCCAACGACAACATAATTTTGCAATCGTAGATGAAGTGGATTCAATTTTGGTAGATGAAGCGAGAACTCCGCTAATCATTTCTGGGCCGGCAGAGGAATCCACCGACAAATACTTAAAAGTCGACAAAATCATTCCAAAACTCAACGAAGGTGAAGACTTTGAAATAGATGAAAAAGCAAGAAACGTCATCTTAACTGAGGCAGGTGTCCATCACGTAGAAAAATTGTTAGGCGTTGAGAATTTATACCATGCTGAGAACATTGAACTTGTCCACCACGTACAACAAGCACTGAAAGCACATAAGATTTTCTTTAAGGATAAGGATTATGTGGTGCAAGATGGGGAAGTGATCATCGTCGACGAATTTACGGGCCGTTTGATGAAGGGTCGGCGATACTCCGATGGACTCCACCAAGCCTTGGAAGCGAAAGAGTCTGTTCCGATTGCTCGTGAGTCTCAAACATTAGCATCGATTACCTTCCAGAACTATTTTAGAATTTATAAGAAGTTAGCTGGTATGACTGGAACTGCTGATACGGAGGCAGAAGAATTCAAAAAGATTTACAATTTAGACGTTATTGTTATCCCTTCAAACTTAAAGATCCAACGCCAAGATATGCCGGATCGTGTCTATAAAACAGAAAGGGAAAAGTTTGACGCAGTTGTAAAAGATATCAAAGAAAAAATGGCCAAAAAACAGCCATGTCTTGTTGGAACTATCTCCATAGAAAAGTCAGAGGTTCTTTCAAAACTTTTAACAGCAAACGGAATCCCGCATAACGTACTCAATGCCAAACAACACGAAAGAGAATCGGAAATTGTAGCGAATGCCGGAAAACCTGGGGCAGTGACCATAGCAACAAATATGGCCGGACGTGGAACGGATATCGTTTTAGGTGGTGCGCAAAAGTATAAAGAAGATTTGGAAAGATTAGATGACTACTGTGAAAAAGAAGGCATCCGCTCCAAAGACGAACTAGAAAAAGTCTACTTCTTTCGAGACCTTGTCATTAAACAAAAGTTTGATGAGGCTTCTGAGTATCTAAATAATCTTGGATCTGATAAAATAAAAAAAGAATGCCAAAGGATTTTGGATTCTGCAAAAAAATGGAAGGTAGATCACGATTTAGTTATTGAGGCAGGCGGACTCCATATTATAGGATCAGAGCGCCATGAATCAAGACGTATCGACAACCAGTTGAGAGGAAGATCAGGACGACAGGGAGATCCAGGTTCATCAAGATTTTATTTATCATTACAAGATGATTTAATGCGTATCTTTGGTTCTGATCGAATTGCCCGGATCATGGATACACTTAAAATGCCTGAGTGCCAAGAGTTAGAGCACAATATGGTGTCCAACGCAATTGCTCGTGCCCAAAAACGAGTAGAAGGACACAACTTTGATATTCGTAAGCACTTATTAGAATATGATGATGTTATGAATCGTCAAAGAATTTATATCTACGGAATTCGAAATGAGTTATTAGATAAAGGAAATATGGAAAAAACGATCTCAGACTTTATCGATGAGGTTGTGGAAAACCAAGTAATTGTATATTGTGAAGGTAATAATCCATCTGCTTGGGACTTTGATTCTTTGAAGGAATGGTTACAAAGTTTAGGAATTCAAGCGGAGTTTGATTTATCTGAGTTTAAAAAAGACTCTAATCCGCAACTCAAGATGTATGATGTAGTTTCTAATCATATCAAGGAACTTTACACTAGCAAAATCCAATCCATAGGCGAAGATGTTTGGAGATCTATCGAAAGGAATGTATTTCTAGATATCCTCGACCATAGATGGAAAGATCATTTGTATGCGATGGACCATCTAAAGGAAGGAATTTGGACGGTTGGTTATGGTGAAAAAAATCCACTTGTGGAATACAAACTGCAAGGTTTTAAACTCTTTGATCAGTTAGTTGATACTTTGAAGTTAGAAGTAGTTTCCTTCCTTCTTCGTATTGAGGTGAGTGAGTCTGACAAAACGATGAATGAATCCGCGCCGAAAGAATATAAAAAAATAGGAATGGAGACTCGTTCTGAAGTAGATATGTTTGGAAATGAGAAACAAAAAGGAAATAAACCACAAGTGACTACAACAACTAGTTCTGGTGGTGGTTCAGAAAGACGGTCAAGTAGAAGGAAACG
The DNA here is from genome assembly GCA_025457985.1 of Leptospira sp. Classification (GTDB taxonomy): domain Bacteria; phylum Spirochaetota; class Leptospiria; order Leptospirales; family Leptospiraceae; genus Leptospira_A. Next base: position 1,869 of record JALOTI010000114.1, on the reverse strand, counting down.
TTAATGGAAAAAAATCGGTTATCTCTTATTCTGAACTTTTTAAGCTTTATAATATATGGTTTATTGTTAGTGGGTTGTGCTTCAAATGAAGTGCAAATGACCAATAAACAAACATTATTTAATAACTGCATGTCAACGTTCGAGGATGAAGCAAAGTGTAAAAAGCTTCTAGATAAATCGGAAGAAGATCTTCGAACGGAAGAAGAGAAAAAAAGGATCATTCGAGAATCTCTCACACAAGAAGAAAGAGATGGACTTAAGATTCGCTCAAAACTTAAGGATGATTTGCAAAATCAAACGAAGCCATTTGTTAAAACTTATATTGGAGAACCGGATAAAACCGAAGCTGGGGGAGACCGCGAATATTGGGTGTATACGCGCCCTATTGCACGTTATAGTGTAGAACATGATCCGGATGAGGAAATTACGGTTATCTTTAGACGAAATCGTGTAGAGCGTGTTAATCATATCAAAGCTGAAACCACTCCAGAAAGTAATTTCAGCTTTAAGAAACTATTCGATAAAGATTCTAAGAAGCCAAAACCCGCGCTGCAGACAGAAACTCCGAACTCACAAGAAAATGGGGCAGAACCACAAACAAAATAAAAAACGTCTCCGATAAAACAAAGGAAGTATTTATTTTGTCCTAAATCCATTGCTTATGTTCGCAATCGATGTAGCGATGCCCCCAATCTCTTGGCTCACTTGGTTTAGGTCTTCCGAATTATTCGCGAGAATTTGAGCACTTCCAGATAGATTATTGATTCCTTCCATAATATCTTCAGAAGCTCGCTTCTGCTCTCTGCTAGAAAGTTCAATCATATCCGCCATATCTTTTAGGCTTCCAATCTCTTCGTTTACGCTCACTAAGCTCGCAGATTGACCTTGGATTTCGGATTTAAGTCGTGTCACTCCATTCAAAATCAAACTAGATTGCTCCACTATCATATGCAGAGCGTTCACAGTTTCGGCTACATAATTGGCCCCGGAATTGACACTCACATTGCTCTCTTCAATTCGTTTTTTAATATCTTTCACCGAATTTTGTGTTTTATCGGCTAACTTTGAAATCTCCTCGGCAACCACAGCAAAACCCCTTCCTGCATCACCTGCTCTAGCTGCTTCAATACTTGCGTTCAGAGCAAGTAAATTGGTTTGCTCTGAAATCTCCGTAATCAGGTCTACGATTCCTACAATATCTTTTGTGACATTGCGAATCTTCACCATTGCTTTGTCAGTATTGTCAATGGATTGGTTTCCTGTTTCGGCAAGTTCCGTGGATCGAATGGATTGATCAGAGAGTTCCTTTATCAATGTGTCTATTTTTCCAATGGAAAATCCGATGTTATCCATTTCTTTCGTGATCTTGTATATATTCTTCGTCTCACTTGAAATCGATTCAAACATGATCTCGTAACTTGTTGTTATCTCTTCCAGGCTTGCGGCAGATTCTTCCGAAGTCGCGGCGAGTTCCGTTGCGTGTTCAGAAACAGTGATCGCATCTTTGTTTAAAAGCGATGCATTTTTTTCCGCTGATGTTGCCAGGGATTTTAACTGGTTTACAATCGAGTTCAAACTTCCGAGAAACTTATTTACCGAGACCGCAATCCTTCCAATTTCATTATCTCCGAAGTTGGGAATTTCTTTGGTGAGGTCAGCGTCCCCACTGGAAAGCTCTTCTATCTTAGTCAACACTTCACGAAGAGGAAAGGATATACTCTTGATAATCGAAGTAGCAAGGAAGATTGATATCAGAAAAACACAGGTTACAAAAAACAAGGAAAAGTATTTTTTACTTTTTAGAGCATTGATTCGTGTATGGACTAACTCTTCGAGATAACCCATTGATAACTTTTGTAAATTTTGAAA